>DASSVA010000090.1:0-2452 GCA_035706385.1 Solimonas sp.
GCACGCGCACCGGCGCGTGCAGCGGCCAGTTGATGTGAAACGCGTCGCTGAGGATCGCGTCGTCGCTGCGCGCGGCGACCAGCCGCTGCTTGTGATAGTCGTGCGCGAACGCTTCGTGCGTGGCGATGAACGCGGTGCCGACGACGACGCCCTGCGCGCCGAGCGCCATCATCGATGCCATGCCGTGGCCGTCGACGATGCCGCCGGATGCGAGCAGCGGCACGCTCAGCGCATGGGCCGCGTCGGCGAGCCAGGTTTCGAGCGGTTCGGTGGCACGCACATGACCACCGGCCTGCACGCCCTGCGCGATGACGATCTGCGCGCCGGCCTGTTCGGCCGCCTGCGCTTCGGCGAGCGAGCCGACCTGGCAGACGACGGTGATGCCGGCGCCGCGCAGGCGCTCGATCAACGCGCGCGAAACATCCCAGAACAGAGCGATCACCGGCACGCGCAGTTCGATGCAGGCGTCGATCTGCGCCGCCAGAAGGTCGGCGGGCGTCGCCGCCGGAATCAGGTTGACGCCGAAACGGTGGTCGCCGTGCCGGCGCACGCGTTCGACTTCGGCGCGGATCAGCGCGACCGGCTCGCGCACCATGCCGAGAAAGCCGAAACCGCCGGCGTCGTTGACCGCGTTCACCAGTTCGCTGCGCGCGACGCCGCCCATGCCGGCGAGCACGATCGGGTAATCGCAACCGAGCAGATCGCAGACCGGACGGTGCAGCAGGTTCATCGGGTGTCCTCGTGTGGCGTCATGCGGGCGTCGTCATCGCGCATTGCGCGATGACGTATCGCCGACATGATAGTCCGCGCATCGCCGTCGCTCAGCGCCGCCAGTAATCGGCGTCGCCGAACGTCGCTTTCAGATGCTCGACGAACAGCCGCGTGCGCAGCGGCAGATGGCGGCGTTCGAGGAACAGCGCGTAGATGCCGTTCGGCGGCGCCACGAATTCCTGCAGCACGGCGCGCAGGCGGCCGCGCGCGAGATCGTCGCCGACTTCCCACAGCGAGCGCCACGCGAGGCCGCGTCCGGCCAGCGCCCATTCGTGCAGCACCGCGCCGTCGTTGCAGTCGAAACGGCCGTGCGGCTTGACGCTGCGCAGTTCGCCGTCGATGACGAAGCTCCAGCCGCGCGCCTGGCCGCCGGTATCGCCGAGACTCAGGCAATCGTGATCGGCGAGCGCGTCCGGGTGACGCGGCGTGCCGCGGCGTTTCAGATACGCGGGGCTGGCGACGACGACGCGGCGGTTCTCGGCGAGCCGCACGCGCACGAGGCGCGAATCGGTCAGCTCGCCGACGCGGATCGCGCAGTCGATGCTTTCGTTCGCGAGATCGGCGATGCGGTCGGACAGATCGAGCGAGACGTCGACGTCCGGATGCCGTTCGAGAAACGTCGCGATCGCCGGCGCGACGTGGCGGCGGCCGAAGCCGGCCGGCGCGGTCACGCGCAGATGGCCGCTCGCGCTCATGCGGCCGCGCCGCACGTTCGCTTCGGCGCCGGCGAGATCCTCGACGATGCGCTGGCAGTCTTCGAGAAACGCGGTGCCTTCGGCGGTCAGCGTCAGGCTGCGCGTGGTGCGCGTCAGCAGGCGCACGTCGAGCCGCGCCTCGAGCGCGTCGATGCGGCGGCCGACCATCGCCGGCGTCAGGTCGAGCGCACGCGCCGCGGCCGACAGGCTGCCACGCTGCGCGACCTGGATGAAGGTTTCGATTTCGCGGAGCGGGTTCATGCTCACTTTCCATCGTCATTCCCGCGAACGCGGGAATCCAGGCAATGCCGGAGGCGCCGTGCAGTGAATGACGCTCTGGATTCCCGCTTTCGCGGGAATGACAGGGAAAATAGCCTGCATCGCAGCCATCTTTTACAAAAAGTAAAAACTGACTTGCAGTGTAGTCGATTCATCGGCAGCGCGAGTGGGCCTATCATCGCCGCTCGTTTTTCGGACCGGAGTTTTTCGATGTCTCTCAAGCTGCCCGCCGGCATGCAGATCAATGCCCCGATCGAAGCGCGCTTCGACGAAATCCTCACGCCGGAAGCGCTGGAGTTCGTCGCCAAGCTGCACCGCGCGTTCGAGCCGCGCCGTCAGGAGCTGCTGAAGAAGCGCATCGAGCGTCAGAAGCGCATCGACGCCGGCGAGCTGCCGGACTTCCTGCCGGAAACGAAGCACATCCGTGAAGGCGACTGGAAGGTCGCACCACTGCCCAAGGCGCTGGAGAATCGCCGCGTCGAAATCACCGGCCCGGTCGAGCGCAAGATGATCATCAATGCGTTCAACTCGGGTGCCGACTCGTACATGACGGACTTCGAGGACTCGAACAGCCCGAACTGGTTCAACCAGATCCAGGGCCAGGTGAACCTGAAGGACGCGATCCGCCGCCGGATCAGCTTCACCAACGAGAAGGGCAAGGAATACAAGCTCAACGACAAGATCGCGACCCTGCAGATCCGTCCGCG
>DASSVA010000091.1:0-16704 GCA_035706385.1 Solimonas sp.
CCAGTGCGGATGATCGAGCAGTCCCGCGGAGAACGAATCGTTCGCCGCCGACTGCTCGTCCCCGAGCACCCCGGGCAACAACCGGGCGATCGCGTCGATCACCACCATCGCCGCCAGTTCGCCGCCGGACATCACGAAATCGCCCAGCGACAACTCGAAATCCACTTCCTGCCGCACGAGGCGCTCGTCGAGTCCCTCGTAGCGACCGCACAGCAGAACGAGGTTCGGTTCCTCGCTCAGCCGCTGCGCCCATCGCTGGTCGAAGCGACTGCCCTGCGGTGACAGATATACAACCTTCGCCGCACCGAGCGCGGCTTTCGCCGCACCGATCGCGGCGGCCAGCGGCTCGGCTTCCATCACCATGCCGGGCCCGCCGCCGTAAGGCCGCGCATCGACCCGCCGCCACTTGTTCGTGCTGTAGTCGCGCGGATTGCGCGTCGACAGCTGCAACTGACCACCTTCCACCGCGATCCGCGGCATGCCGTGCCGCGTCACCTGTTCCACCAGCTCCGGGAACAGCGTGATGACATCGACCTTCATCACCAGTCCGGCTGCCAGTCGCAGACGATGCGGCCGGCGGCAAGATCGATCTCGCGAACGATCTGCGGCCTGACGACCGGGATCATCCGCTCGGTCTCGCCGGCTTCCAGCACCAGCACATCCTGCGCGCCGTTGCTGGTCACATCCGTCACCGTGCCGAGCGCCGCACCTTCGAGCGACTCGACCCGCAGGCCGATCAGATCGACCCAGTAAAACTCGCCTTCACGCAGCTTCGGCAGCGCCTCGCGTTCGACTTCGATATCGGTGCCGATCAATCCGGCGGCGACTTCGCGGTCTTCGATCGCATTGCCGGCCGCATCGCTGAGCTGGACGACGAGGCTGCGGTTCTGGATCTGCGAGGCCAGCACCTTGGCCTCGAAACCCTCGCCGCGGTTCATCCACCAGCGGCGATAGTTCAGAATGTTTTCGGGCGGCCGGGTGTACGAATGCACCTTGAGCCAGCCCTTGACGCCAAACACGCCGGAGACGCGGCCCAGCGTCACCCGGCGCGAAGTCATTTCAACGCCTTTGTCAGGCAGCGGCCTTCGGCGCCGTCTTGACCAGATACGCGACGCGCTCGGAGAGCTGCGCACCGTTCTTCTGCCAGTGTTCGACGCGCGCGAGATCGAGCGTCAGCTTCTGTTCCTGACCCTTCGCGTTCGGGTTGTAGTAACCGAGGCGCTCGATGAAGCGGCCGTCGCGGGCGCTGCTCTTTTCGGTCGCAACGACGTGGTAGAACGGGCGCTTCTTGGCGCCGGCGCGAGCCAGACGAATCGTAACCATGCTTGTAATTCCTGAATTCCGGACAGTCCTTTCGCAGGCCCAAGGACCGCTGAAAGGGCGCGTATTGTAGCGATTTGTGTACGAAATTCCAGAGGCTTAGCCGGTTTTCAGCGCTTCGCCGGCGCCCATACCGGCGACGGCGGATACGCGCCGCGCAACAGCACCAGCGCACGGCTCTCGATATCGCCGGCGAAGGTGTCGCCGAAACCGTAGTAGATCTGGTCGATTTCGCCGCTCGGCTTGACCAGGAACGTCGCCGGCAAGCGCCACAGATTGAAGTTGCGGGTGGCGATGCCGATCGGATCGACGACCACCGGATACGTCACCGGGTGGAGCTTGAGAAAGCGACGCGCCTGGTCGACGTTGTCGTCGATGCTGACCGACAGCACCTCGAAACGGTCGCCATAGCCCTGTTTCAGACGATTGCGGATCGCGTCGATCTGCGGCATCGATTCGATGCACGGCCCGCACCAGGTCGCCCAGAAATCGACGACGACGACCTTGCCGCGCAAGGTGCTGAGCTTGGTGCCGGCCGGCCCCTGCAGGACGACGCCGGCCGCCTCGGGCGCCTCCTGGCCGATCTGGATCGCCGCCGCCGGCCCGGCCGCGAACGCGGCCAGCAGCAACAAGCCACCGGTGATCTGACGAAGCGCGCTCAACGGCGCGGCATCATGCCGGGCGGCAGACGACCGGCGAGCCCACGCATCATCTTCGCCATGCCGCCGCTGGCGACCTTCTTCATCATGTCGCGCGTCGTCTCGAACTGGCGCAGCAACTGATTGACCTGCTGCACCTCGACGCCGCTGCCGGCGGCGATGCGGCGCTTGCGAGACGCCTTGATCAGGTCCGGGAAACGCCGTTCCTGCTTCGTCATCGAATTGATGATCGCGATCGTGCGGCGGACCTGTTTTTCGGTGTCGACGTTCTTCAGCTGCGCCTGGATCTGCGCCGCACCGGGCAGCTTTTCGAGGATCGACTGCATGCTGCCCATGTTCTGCATCTGCAGCATCTGCTCGCGGAAATCCTCGAGATCGAAACGCTTGGTCTTCTTCAGCTTCTCGGCGAACTTCTGCGCCTTGTCCTGATCGACCTTGCGCGCCGTCTCCTCGATCAGCGACAGCATGTCGCCCTGGCCGAGGATGCGCGTCGCGATGCGGTCCGGATGGAAGACTTCGAGGCGGTCCGATTTCTCGCCGACGCCGAGGAACTTGATCGGCTTGCCGGTGACGGTGCGCACCGACAGCGCCGCACCGCCGCGCGCATCGCCGTCGACCTTGGTCAGGATCACGCCGGTCAGCGGCAGGCGGTCGGCGAACGCGCGCGCGGTATTGGCGGCGTCCTGGCCGGTCATGCTGTCGACGACGAACAGCGTTTCGACCGGATCGAGCGCGGCGTGCAGCGCGGCGATCTCGGTCATCATCGCCTCGTCGACCGTGGTGCGGCCGGCGGTGTCGACGATCAGCACGTCGGCGTATTGCTTGCGCGCCTCGGCGAGCGCGGCTTTGGCGATGTCGACCGGGTTCTGGCCGACCGCCGACGGAAAGCATTCGACGCCGACGTTCTCGGCGACGATGCGCAGCTGCTCGATCGCCGCCGGGCGATAGACGTCGCCGGAAACGACGACGACCTTCTTCTTCTGTTCCTTCAGCCACAGCGCCAGCTTGCCGGTGCTGGTGGTCTTGCCGGCGCCCTGCAGACCGGCCATCAGGATGATCGCCGGCGGCTGCGCGCGCAGGTTCAGCGGCTCGGTGACGCCGCCGAGCGTCGCGGTCAGTTCCTGCTGGACGACGCGCAGGAATTCCTGGCCCGGCGTCAGCGACTGCGTGATCTCGACGCCGAGCGCCCGCGTCTTGACCTTGTCGACGAATTCCTTGACGACCGGCAGCGCGACGTCGGCTTCGAGCAGCGCCATGCGCAGCTCGCGGCTCGCGGCGTTGATCTGGTCTTCGGTCAGGCGGCCCTGGCCGCGGATGGAGTCGAGCACGCGCCCGAGGCGCGTCGTCAGATTTTCAAACATGGGTTTTTGCCGGTGGCGATGCCGCTATTGTAGCGTCGGCTTCAGCTCAGGCTGATGGTGTCGCCGCGTTTCAGATGCGCGTAGTCCCAGCCGCGCAGCGCCTGCTTGCACTCGCGTTCGATGCTCGCTTCGGTCCCGGGCTTGTGATGCGTCAGGTACAGCTTCGGCCGGTGTTCGAGCTTGCGCAATTCGTGGCCAAGCAGTTCCGGCGTGAAATGCTTGGACGCGTAGCCGAGCGCCGCTTCCTTGTCCGGGAACGCGATCTCGATCATCAGCCTGTCGAGCCGCGGCAGGCCGTTGAGGAAATTCCACAGCATGTCGTCGGCATAGGTATCGCCGGTGAACGCGAACGTGCCGCCCTGCCCTTCGATCGCATAGCCGTTGGCCGGCACCGTATGCAGCACGCGGAACGGCGTGATGCTGCGGCCCTCGCCGAGATCGATCTTCTCGTCCATCGCGACCTCGCACCAGCGCAGCAGCGGATCGTGCTCATCCGGCAGCACCGAAAAATCCGGCCAGACCTTCCAGTTGAAGATGTGCTCGCGCAGCGTCTGCAGCGTTTCGCGGCTGGCGTGCACGGCGATCGGCTCGTCGATCAGGTCGAACAGGTTGTCGGCCATGAACGCCAGGCCGCAGGTGTGATCGAGATGGCTGTGCGTCAGGAACACGCGACGGATGCGTCGCTGCTGCGACAGCGTCAGATCGCCGATGCCGGTGCCGGCGTCGATCAGGATCTCCTCGTCCAGCAACAGGCTGGTCGTCCGCAACCCCGGCCCGACGCCGCCGCTGCAACCGAGGACTTTGATCCGCATGGCCATCCGCAAGACTTGACCCGTCGATGCTAGCACGCCGGCCGCGGGCGCCGGCATCGCGATGCTATGCTCGCCGGCATGATTCCCACGCTACTCGCCTGCGCGCTTTATCTGGCCACGGCGCTGCTGATCTGGCGGCGTCCGCACGCGGTTCTGGAACGCACACTGCCGCCGCTCGCGCTGGCGCTGCACGGCGCGGCGCTCAGCGTGTTCGTGTTCGGCGCCGGCACGATCACGCTCGGCTTCAACGAAGCGCTGTCGCTGTTCACGTGGCAGTCGTCGTTGCTGCTGTGGGCGCTGTGCTTCCGCGAACCGCTGCGCATCCTCGGCACCGCGATCTACCCGCTGACCGCGCTGGCGGCGATCGTCGCCGTCGTCTGGCCGTCGCCGAGCAGCGACATCATCATCGACAGCTGGAAAGTGCAGCTGCACATCATCCTGTCGCTGTTTTCGGCCGGACTGCTGACGCTCGCCGCCGTGCAGTCGATCCTGCTCGCCGCCCAGGACCGGCTGCTGCATCGCCACCAGCTGACGCATCTGGCGCGCGCGCTGCCGCCGGTGCAGACGATGGAACGCCTGCTGTTCCAGCTGATCGGCATCGGCTTCGTGCTGCTGTCGCTGACGCTGGTCTCGGGCCTGTGGTTCATCCACGACTGGATGGCGCAGCATCTCGCGCACAAGACCGTCCTGTCGATCACCGCGTGGCTGATCTTCGGCACCCTGCTGTGGGGCCGCGTGCGCCACGGCTGGCGCGGCCGCGTGGCGATCCGCTGGGCGCTGGCCGGCTACGCGATGCTGATCCTCGCGTACTTCGGCAGCAAATTGATACTCGAAGAAATGCTAGGCCGGCATTGGACTTAGGATGAACTTCTCAGGTCCGGACGTTGACAGTCCGGAGCCGCTTCGCTAACAAGTTGCTGCCACGGCCCCATTCGACCGCGCTCTTGGACGACATACCGCTAGCTGTACTGTTCGGGCTCCTGATCGCCCTGCTGCTCGTTTCCGCGTTCTTTTCCGGCTCCGAAACCGGGCTGATGACGCTGAACCGCTACCGCCTGAACACCCGCGCCAAGAAAGGCGAACGCGGCGCGCGTTTCGCGCGGCGCATGCTGCGGCGGCCGGACCGGCTGATCGGCACCATCCTGCTCGGCAACACGTTCTCGAACAATCTCGCGGCGGCGATCGTCGCGATCGTCACCGCGCGGATGTTCTCCAACAGCACCGCGGTGCTGGTCACCACCGCCTTGATGACACTGGTGATGCTGATCGTCTCGGAGGTCACGCCGAAAACGCTCGCCGCGCTGCATCCGGAACGCGTCGGCCTGCCGGCCGCGTACGTCTACTGGTATCTGCGGCTGCCGCTGTTCCCGTTCGTCTGGGCCGTCAACCTGGTCAGCAACGGCATCCTGCGGCTGTTCGGCGTGACGCCGGAGGACGCCGCGCAGCACAGCCTCAGCTCCGAGGAACTGCGCACCGTCGTGCTCGAAGCCGGCGCGATGATCCCGCAACGCCACCAGAAGATGCTGCTGTCGATCCTCGATCTCGAAAAAGTCACGGTCGAGGACATCATGGTGCCGCGCAACGAGATCGTCGGCATCGACATCACCGAGCCGCGCGAGCAGATTCGCGAAGCGATCGTCAACAGCCAGCACACGCGCCTGCCGGTGTTCGACGGTTCGATCGACCATCTGAAAGGCGTCGTCCATCTGCGCCGCGCGGTACGGCTCGCCGCCGAGGACAAACTCGACACCGACAGCCTGCTGGCGCTGGCATCCGAGCCGTATTTCATTCCGGAAGGCACGCCGCTGAACCAGCAGTTGCTGAACTTCCAGAACCAGAAGCGGCGCGTCGGCTTCGTCGTCGACGAATACGGCGACATCCAGGGCCTCGTCACGCTCGAAGACATTCTCGAGGAAGTCGTCGGCGAATTCACGTCCGATCCGGCGACGCGGATCAAGAACGTCTATGCCGACGCCGACGGCTCGTATCGCGTGTCGGGTTCGGTGACGATCCGCAGCCTCAACCGCAACCTCAACTGGCGGCTGCCGACCAAGGGCCCGAAGACGATCAACGGCCTGGTGCTCGAACAGCTCGAAGCGCTGCCGCAGACCGGCGCGCAGGTCGCGATCGGCGGCTACACGCTGGAGATCACCGACGCGCGCGCCAACGTCATCAAGTCGGCACGCATCTGGCCGCCGCGGGCCGGCAGTGGTCCTCTGAAGAAATACGCATAAGCCGGGCTGCGCTCAGGTTCAGCGTGAGCGTTTGGCGAGCGATTCGAGTTTCGCCGCCATTCTGGCCGGCAACCGCGCCACCGAGACTTTTGCCTCGGGAACCTTGCCACGAAGCAGATCGGACAGGTGGTAGCTGTCCAGCGTCGCCAGGAAACTCTTGCGAGCTTCCGCGAATACCGATTTGAGCGCGCATGACGGCAGCAAGGTGCAGTTGACATCGCCATCGAAGCATTCGGCGATGTTCATGTTTTCCTCGGTATCACGGACCACCGCGCCGAGATTGATCTGTTCGGGCAGCCGCGCCAGACGGATGCCGCCGACGCGACCGCGCACCGTCTCGATGTAGCCGCGCTGTCCGAGCCTGTGCACGACCTTGGTCAAATGCGTATGCGAAATGCCGTAGTGCTGGGCGATCTCGTGAATCGTCACCAGCCGATCCGGATGCAAGCCGAGACAAATCAGCGTGCGCAGCGAATAGTCGGTGAAGCGAGTCAACTGCATGCGGAGGTGCGGTCCGGAAACGGGCGTACGACGACGCCCAAGTTCGCAGTATAACGTCCGTCTAGACGCCGGTTCCGGCCCGGCGCGCACGCCAACATTGCCACGACAAATACAGCGTCGGCATCAGCAGCAGCGACAGCAACGGCGCCGTCAGCATGCCGCCGACCAGCGGCGCCGCAATCCTTTTCATGACGTCCGAGCCGGTGCCATCGCTGAACATCACCGGCAACAGCCCGGCGACGATCACCGTCACCGTCATGGTCTTCGGCCGCAATCGCAGCAGCGCGCCCTGCAGCGTCGCCTGACGCAGCGTCGCGTCACTGATCCTGGCATGCGACCGATGCAGTTCGCGCACGGCATTGTCGATGTACAACAACATGACCACACCGAATTCGATGGCCAGGCCCGCCAGCGCGATGAAACCGACGGCGACCGCGACCGACAGCCTGTATCCCAGCAAGTAAGTCAGCCAGAAACCGCCGACCAGCGAGAACGGCAGGCACACCGCGACCAGCAGCACTTTCACCGGATCGCGGAAATGCAGGTAAAGCAGCGACAGCACCAGTGCGAGCGTCAGCGGAATGATCCACCGCAGGCGTTCGCGCGCGTGCAGCAGATGCGCGTACTGGCCGGACCATTCGATCGCGTAGCCGGGCGGTAGTCGTATCTCGGCTGCCAGCATCTGTTTGGCCCGCCGCACGTAGCGACCGAGATCGTGGTCGGCCAGGTCAAGGTAGACGTAGCCGGTCAGCCGGCCATTTTCGCTTTTGATCTCGGCTGGTCCGTCGTGGATGCCGATGTGTGCCAGCAGGCCTAGCGGCACCTGCGCGCCGCTAGGCGTGGTGACCCGGCTCGCCATCAGCGCCCGCGGCGAATCGCGCTGCGCGCGCGGATAGCGCAGATTGATGGCAAAGCGCTGGCGACCGTCGATGACGGTACCGATATCCTCGCCACCGATCCCGCTGGCCACCATTTGCCGGATCGCCTCGGCGCTGACGCCATATTGCGCGGCACGCGCACGATCGATGTCGATGTCGATGTAGCGGCCGCCGGTCGGGCGTTCGCCGAACGCCGCGCGCGTGCCTGGCACGCCGCGCATCACCGCTTCGATCCGCGCCGCCAGATCGGCGATGCCCTGCAACTCGGGCCCCGTCACCTTGATTCCGACAGCGCTGCGAATGCCGGTGGCAAGCATGTCAATGCGCGTGCGAATCGGATAGCCCCAGGAATTGGTCAGGCCCGGCAGCCGCAGATCGCGATCGAGCTCGCCAATCAGACCATCGATCGTCTGGCCCGCTGGCCATTGCTCGCGCGGCTTGAGCACGACGGTGGTTTCCAGCATTGATAGTGGTGCCGGATCCGTTGCCGTATCGGCACGCCCCGCCTTGCCGAAGACGCGCTCCACTTCGGGGTGCCGACGAATCAGGCGATCGGTTATTTGCAGCACCTGCGCCGCCTCATCGACCGACACGCCCGGCAGTGTGGTCGGCATGTAAAGCAGATCGCCTTCGTACAGCGGCGGCATGAATTCACTGCCCAGCCGCGACAGCGGCCAAGCGACGCTCGCCAGCAACAGCAGCGCCAATGTAATCGCGCCGCGCGGATGTTGCAGCGAGGCCAGCAGCACCGGCCGGTACAATACTTGCAGCATCCGGTTGAGCGGATTGCCGAGTTCCGCGCGGGTACGGCCACGGATCAGATAACCCATCAGCACCGGCGTCAGCGTCACTGCCAGCGCCGCGCCCGCTGCCATCGCGTAGGTCTTGGTGAACGCCAGCGGCGCAAACAGTTTTCCTTCCTGTCCACTGAGGCTGAACACCGGCAGGAACGATACAGTGATGATCAACAGCGAAAAGAACAGCGCGGGCCCGACTTCGAGCGCGCTGATGCGTGCGATCCGCCAGCGGTCGGGATCGGCCCCGGCGCGTTCCAGATGCTTGTGCATGTTCTCGATCATCACGATCGCCGCATCGACCATCGTGCCGACCGCGATGGCGATACCGCCGAGCGACATGATGTTGGCGCTCACGCCCTGCAGGTCCATCACGATAAAGGCTGCCAGGATGCCGACCGGCAGGGTCAGCACTGCGACCAGCGACGAGCGCAGATGCAGCAGGAACAGCAGACAGACCAGCGCCACGGCCGCCGATTCTTCCAGCAGCTTGTCGCGCAGATTGCCGATCGCGCGCCCGATCAGGCCGGAGCGGTCATAGGTCGTCAGCAATTCAACGCCTGGCGGCAGGCCGCCCCTCAATTCGTCGAGCCGCTGCTTGACGCGCGCAACGACCTTCTGTGCATTCTGTCCGTGTCGCATCACGACGATACCGCCAACGACCTCGCCCTCGCCGTCCAGCTCGGCGATCCCACGACGCGCGGCGGGACCAAGATGGACGTCGGCGACATCGCGCAACAGCACCGGATCGCCGCTGCCGTCGACGCGCAGCGGAAGCTCGCGAAAGTCCTCCAGCGTACTGAGATAGCCACGCGTGCGGACCATGTATTCGGCGCCGGCTATATCAAGCACCGAACCGCCGCCAGAGCGATTGCCATCGCGCACGCTTTGCGCGATCTGCGCCAGGCTCAGACCGTACGCCGCAAGCCGGTCGGGATCGGCCTCGATCTGGAACTGGCGCACGCGCCCGCCGACGCTGGCGACTTCGGCCACGCCGGGCAGGCTTTGCAGTTCGTATTTGAGATAAAAATCCTGAAGCACGCGCAGCTCGTCGGCATCGTAACGATGATGCCGGTCGACCAGCGCGTACTCGAACACCCAGCCGACGCCGGAAGCGTCCGGCCCCAGCACCGGCGTAACGCCCGGCGGCAGATTTGAGCTTGCCTGCGCGAGATATTCAAGCACACGCGAACGTGCCCAATACGGGTCGATACCCGGCTCGAAAATCACGTAGAGATAGGACTCGCCGAACATCGAAAAGCCGCGCACCGCCGTCGAACGCGGAACCGACAACAGCGCCGACGCCAAGGGATAGGTGACCTGATCCTCGACGGTTTGCGGCGACTGCCCCGGATACCCCGTCTTGACGATGACCTGCGTGTCCGAAAGATCGGGAATCGCGTCGAGCGGCAGGCGCAGCATCGATCGGGCGCCGGCGACGAGCAGCAGCGCGCTCACCAGCAGCACGAAAATGCGATGCGCCAGTGACCACTCGATCAGTCTTCCGACCATGCGCTCAGGAACCGGCCTGCCTTGGCTGCACAACCGCCAGCAACGACGCCGCGGCATCGAGCAGGAACTGCCCTTTGATTGCGACCTGATCGGCCGGCTTCAAGCCGGACACGATTTCGACGAAGTCATCGCTTTCGATGCCGGTCTGTACGGCGGTCGGCACGAAGCGTCCGTCGCCATCCGCGAGCATCACGCGGTCACCCGCACCAGTGCGGATCAGCGCCGAGCGCGGAATCGCCAGAGCCCGATGCGGCCGCGTCGCGATGCGGACATCGAGATATTCGCCGGGCCGCAACAATGCTCTCGCATCGCGGACGACGAGCCGTCCGTGCAAGATGCGGCGCTCGCGGTCGACCAGCGCATCCGGCAACTGCAGCGCGCCGCGAATTTCGTCACCCTGCCCGTTCTGTCGCCGCGCGCTCACCGCATCGCCAGCCGCCACCCAGCCCCACTGGTTCGGATACAGCGCGACATCGACCCAGACGCTCGATGACGCCGCAATCGATAGAACGTCGACCTGCGGCGTGACATAACTGCCTGCGCGCGCGCCGATGTCGACGACGATGCCGGGCTTCTTTGCGCGCACGGCGACGACGTCAGCCGGGCGGCGGGTTTGTTCGAGTGCGTCGATAAATGCCTTGTCGACATCAGCGTTCTCGAACTGGCGCCGCTGGCGCATCCGTTCCCGCGCCAGGCTCGCGAGCACCTGCGCGTTCTGCCCCTCGATCGGGCTCAGGCTGTTCAGCAATTGCTCGCGTCGCCGGATCAGATCGACGTATTCGCGCTGGCGCTGCACCAGTTCTGGCGAATACAGCGTGTACAGCACCTGCCCCGCCCGTACGGCCTCGCCGACGGCCGAGATCCGCAGTTCGCGAATCCAGCCATCCACTTTCGGGCTGATCTGGCGCCGCGATGATTCATCGAGTGTGACCACGCCCCAGGTGCGGATCTGCCGGCTCAGTTCGCGCGGCTCGACGCTCGCCAGCCGTATGCCCAGTGTCTGACGCATCGCGCCATCAATCACTGCACCGTGCCGATGGTCCGTGCCTTGCGCATCGTCAGCGCCCTGTACCAGATCCATGCCGCAGATCGGACACTTGCCGGGATGATTGCTGTGAATCTGCGGATGCATCGGGCACACCCATGCCGCACCAGTTGGCGATGCCAGCGGTTCCGCATGATCCGGTGACGCGACGTGGTCGCCGTGTCCAGCGCCGGAAGCAGACACCGGTACCAGATGCATGCCGCAGATCGGACAATCGCCGGCATGGTCCTGACGAATCTGCGGATGCATCGGACATGTCCAGCCCGATACATGATCCGTAACGGTCGGCTTGCCGGCAGGCTCGACCTGCGTCAGATGCGTGCTGACGTCGACATGGCGCGCCAGACCGTAGCCGACCGCGAACAGCACGATGAACCCGACTGATACCGCCAGTAGAAAACGAAGCCTCGTCACGATATCGCCCCGATTGGTATGGCGGCGAAGCCGGCGGAAGCCCGCCGGCTACTATTTGTCGATGATGGCCGCTGCCACGACGTCGTCATCCGGATGCCCCTCGTGCGGCGATACCGGCGCCGCGGCCGCTGCGTGCGGTCCGCAGCGTGGCGCCATGATCGTCGCCACGTCCAGACGCTCGGCAGTCGCGTCGCGATGCCGCCACATGCCGAGCCCCAGACCGATCGCGAACAACGCGAACACCGTCAGAAATCCGCCGACCGATTTCAAACCCATGCCGTCAGCGCCTCCGGGAAATGGATCGAAACGCTGCGATCGCCTTCAGCGCAGCAGTATCTGTTCGCCGTGCCCCATGCCGGGGTCGGCATCCTTGCTGAACATCAGGACTGCGATCGCCCCCGACAACGCGGAACGCAGCGAATGCGTGACGATGGCGTTGGCACCTTCGACCGGCGAGATCAGATCGAAAGTTGCCGCATCGCCCGGCCCGACGACGAAGCTCTGCATTCCCTGCATTACGTTCTTGGGATTTCCGCTGAGATAGACGCGATCCCAGATGCCGGCGATCGGATGGAACGACGAAAACTCGTTCGGACCGGCATTGATGAAGTAGATGCGAACCCGTTCGCCAGGCTTGGCCTGCAGCCAGCGGGTGGCCGCGGGATCGTGCACGGGGTCGTACTTGAAGACGCCGCCGTTGAACATCACGTTGCTCCACTTGTCCTGCATCATCTCTTCCTTGGCATCCGGATTCGGATACAGCTCGGACTGGATGAGCACATATTCGCGATCGGCCTTTGGCATCGCCTTCGAATCCGCCGGATCGACGATGATCGCGCCGAACATGCCGCGCGCGATGTGCTGGATCATCGGATCCGCGCCGCAGTGATAGAAGAAGATTCCGGGATGATTGGCCGTGAAGACCAGATGCTTGCTCTCACCGGGTTTGATCGAAGCAAAATCCTGCACGACATCCACTTGTGCGGCATGCAGGTCGATCGAATGCGAGTTCTTGTTGTCCTTGTTGTTCGAAAGCGTGAGATCGACGGTATCTCCCTGGGTAACGCGCAGCACCGGCCCCGGCACCTTGCCGTTGTAGGTCCAGGTCTTGTACATCGTGCCCTTGTTATCGATCGGCAGATCGACCTCCTTGACCTCGAGCTGCATCTGCACCGTCTTGGCCCAGACCTGCGAAATCGGCAGCGCAAAAGCAGTCAGGCCCGCGCACACCATGACGACTATTTTCAATTTCATGCGATCAACCCCTTTTTTCGTTGTCTATTGACCGGAACCGCAGTTACAGACATGGCGCAGATATGCGACCAGTTCCCTGATTTCGACATCACTCAACACTCCACCCCAAGCCGGCATCAGCACCGATTTATTCACCGACAGGCCACCGTTCTTGATGGCGTTGTACAGCTCGTCATCCGGGATCCCGCCCATGCCTTTTGCATCGGTGTGATCCCGCGGCTGAACCGACATGCCAACACTGTTGATGCCCTGTCCGTTGCGGTTGACGCCGTGGCACTGCACGCAATATGTGTCGTAATGATGTGTCGCCGAGGTGTAGTCCTTGTCCGCGGCATCGGCCGGCGACGACAGCGTCAGTCCAAGCGCCAGCGCGGCGGCGCCCGCCCCCAAGGAGCGAACCATTCGTTCAGGTTTCACGGATTGCCCTCCGTATTTCCGAGCAGCAGGATGTACCCGGTCAGCCGCTGCAGATCGGGCTCCGACAAATCGAGCTTGGGCATCCAGACCAGGGGATCGATCCGCTGCGGATCCTTCATGTAGCTGTAGATGTAATCCGCCTGAAGCCGGGCGGCGGCGCTATAGAGTTCGGGTCCGGAACGGCCGCCGACACCCGGTTTGCTCTGATGACAGGCTGCGCAACCCCGCAGCTTGTTGAAAAACATCGCGCCCATCGAAGCACTGACGGCGCCGTTCTTGAACGCACCAGGCGTGACGAGGTCGGCAGGCCCTTTCAGCTTCATCAAGGCATCGGCCATCACCGCCGCATCGGCCGCCGACAGCTTCACATGAGGCTTCAGGCTCGCCTCGTCGATGACATCTTCCTTCTCGCCGGCTTTGACGTGATGCCGATAAAACTCGCCGGCAGGCCGAATCCGTACTGGATCCTGCAACCATTTCTCCAACCACGGACGATTGAACTTGATCCCGGCGTAATACAGATCGGGCCCTTGGCGCTGCCACAAACGATCGATGTCGAAAACCTCCGGTTTCTTCAATGCATGACAGCCCGCGCATTGCGTTTGCAGCACGTCGTCCGCGCGGGCCGGGGGCGCCTCGAAACCCAGCACGAGCAGAACGGCCAGCACCGGAATACAGATCCGTAGCTTCACAGTGTCATCTCCGCTTATTGAATGGCCTGCCCTTTGAACTGCTCGGCGTCGTACATGCCATAGGGCTTTTTCATCGATTCCTCGTAGAAGAAATCAGGAACGAATTTCTTGTCCTTCCATTCATAAAAAGGCTGCTTCTTGAGATCGATCTCGTCGTACTGGATGACCGTCATGATTCCGCCCATCGGACGGTCACCATTCATCGTGTGCGAATCGACGTGGTCATGGACCATCCAGATGCCCGGATTGTCGGCATCGATGAAGATGTCGTAACGCTCGCCCGGTGCAACCGAGATGGTGTCAGCGTCATACGGGTTCGGGAGCGGATGGCCGTCTTTGAAAGCGACCTTGAACACGTGACCGTGAATATGGATCGAATGCGTGAACTCGCCGGCACCGATCAGCCGCAGCCGGATGAAATCGCCTTTCTTGACGCGGATCGGCTGGGTCTCGGGATATGATTTGCCGTTGATCGTGAAATAGTCGTACACATCACCGGGCACGCCACCGTAGCCGGGTTTGAACGCCCATTTCGATGCCCAGTCGGAGAACATCAGGATGAAATCCTTGGTGACCTTCTTCTCGATCGGCAGCGGATTTTTCCGATCGATGATGAACGGCCCCCACATGCCGCGCATCGCCGCATGCTCGTTGACATTGACGTGGCAGTGGTACCACATCGTGCCGGCGGGCTCGGCAACGAACTTGTACGTGAAACTGTCGCCCGGCTTGATCGCGTCCTGCGTGATGCCGGGAACGCCGTCGCTGTTCCAGGTTCCCTTCTGCAGCAGACCATGCCAATGAATGGTGTGCGGCAGCGCGGTCAGATTGTTGACGACGACTGTGACTTCGTCGCCTTCCTTGACGTGAAACAACGGTGCGGGAACCTGGCCATCGTAGGCAAACGTATGAAAATCCTGGTTCTCGACCAGCGTGATCTTGGTGTCTTCGATGGTCATTTCGAACGAACGCTTCTCCGCCAGCGCAGTCGCGGGAATCAGCAGAATGCTCAGTACCGTCACGCGCAGAAGGCGTCCGACCAAGGTTTCATCTCCTTTCATTTATCTTTACCCCATTAAAGATGTATTAAATATACTTCTTTAAAAATGAACGTGTCAATTCCACTCAGGCGAGTTCCTTTAGCGCAGTCGCGTCGTCGCGTTTGCGTCGGTCACCATGCAGGAATCAGGCACGCCGGGCCCGCAAGTCGCCAACCTCGGGTTGATCGTTTCAGAGCTGCGCGAGCGCCTCGTCCAGGCGCGAGATCGCGAGCACGTCGAGATCGAGTTTCGCGCCGCGTCGCGGCTTGTTCGCCTCCGGCACGATCGCGCGCTTGAAGCCCTGCTTGGCCGCTTCGATCAGGCGTTCCTCGCCGCCGGCGACCGGCCGCACTTCGCCGGCCAGACCGATCTCGCCGAACACGACCCAGTCACCGGGCACCGGCCGGCTGCGCAGGCTCGACAGCGCGGCGAGCAGCAGCGGCAGGTCGGCGGCCGGTTCCTGGATGCGCATGCCGCCGACGACGTTGGCGAACACGTCCTGATCGCCGAGCGAGATGCCGCCGTGGCGATGCAATACCGCGAGCAGCATGTTGAGGCGATTGCCTTCGAGGCCGAGCGTGACGCGGCGCGGATTGCCGATCGTCGACTGATCGACCAGCGCCTGCACTTCGACCAGCATCGGCCGGCTGCCCTGCCGCGTCACGGTGATGACGCTGCCGGGCACCGGCGCGCCGTGCCGCGACAGGAACAGCGCCGACGGATTGCTGACTTCCTTGAGTCCGCCATCGGTCATCGCGAACACGCCGAGTTCGTTGACCGCGCCGAAGCGGTTCTTGACCGCGCGAATGATGCGGAAGCGCGAGCCGGGATCGTGCTCGAAATACAGCACGGTATCGACCATGTGTTCGAGCACGCGCGGCCCGGCGATCGCGCCTTCCTTGGTGACGTGGCCGACCAGCACGACGGCGGTCTGCGACGACTTCGCGTAGCGCACGAGCTGCGCCGCGCACTCGCGCAACTGCGAGACCGACCCGGGCGCCGAATCGAGGCTGTCGGTGTACAGCGTCTGGATCGAGTCGATGACGACCAGACCCGGCTTCAGCATCTGCAACTGCGCGACGATCTGCTCGACGCCGGTCTCGGCGAGCACCGGCAGATCGAGCCGCGTCAGGCCGAGCCGCTTGGCGCGCAGATGCACCTGGGTCAGCGATTCCTCGCCGGTCACGTACAGCGTCGGCAGCCGCGCCTGGACCTGCGCGAGCATCTGCAGCAGCAGCGTCGATTTGCCGATGCCCGGATCGCCGCCGATCAGCACCACCGCGCCCGGCACGATGCCGCCGCCGAGCACGCGATCCATTTCCGGCATGCCGGTCGGCGCGCGCGGTTCTTCCTGCAGCTCGACCTCGTCGAGCCGCTGGATCCGCCCGCCGGCGACGCCGCTGATGCCGCCGGCGCGCGACTTCGACGGCGGTGCCGCGACGGTTTCGCTCAGACTGTTCCACGCGCCGCAATCCGGGCACTGGCCGATCCACTTCGGGCTGATCGCGCCGCAGTTCTGGCAGACGTACTGGGTTTTTGCCTTGGCCATGCAAATCCGACACGGTTAGCGGACGGCGAAGTCCGGAACCGTTAGTATCGCCTCAGCACACGGGTCGGGGGGCTTGTCGTTGAAAGAAAAACTCTGGACGCGGGACTGGTTCGCGGCGCTCGCGTTCGCGCTCGTGTTCGCGGTCCTGGCCTACGGCGTGTTCGCCGACAGCTTCCAGTCGCTGGAACGCTACACCTACGACCTCGGCGTGCGCTCGCGCGA
>DASSVA010000092.1:0-5056 GCA_035706385.1 Solimonas sp.
GCGGTTGACCGCGACGCAGCCCGGCATGCCGCGTTCGATGAACAGCGTGATCTGCTGGTCGGCGCCCGGCTTGCGCACGGTCGGCGAACCCCAGACCAGATCCATGTGCTTGAGCGCGGCGCCGAGCGCCTGGCCGGCGCGGATGCCGTCGCCGTGATTGATCGGCGGCGCGGCGGTCCAGTCGGTCGTCGTCGGCTTCGCCAGATACTGATCGCGCATCTGCTGGTTCGATTCGAAACCGCCGCACGCGAGGATCACGCCGCGATTCGCGCGATAGCGCAGCGTCTTGCCGTTGTGCTTGACGACGACGCCGACGACGCGGCCGCCCTCCTCGATCAACGATTCCATGCCGGTATCGAGCTGCAGCGGAATGTGCTGCTGGATCATCGCGTAACGCAGCGTCGCGACCATGCCCTGGCCGAGCACCTGGCGGCGATCGCGATGCGTCTTCAGCCGCCAGCCGATGTCGAACCAGTATTTCAACAGCATCTTCACCGTCAGCCAGACCCAGCCCGGACCGCGCGAGAACAGTTTGTGCGCCTCGACCTGGTCCATCGCGATGCGGCCCATCAGCAGCGTGCCCTTGAACGACTCGCGCTGGTTCGCGAACTCGTCGCCGAGCCGTGACGCATCGAACGCGACCGGTTCCATCGAGCGCCAGCCTTCCTTGCCGCCCGGATGGTTCGGGTAGTAGTCCGGATACTTCGGCACGTTGCGGTAATGCACGTCGAAGTTGTTCGCGAGATAACGCACCATTTCCGGCGCGTTCTTCAGATACGCTTCGATCCGTTCCTGCGGCACTTCGTCGCCGATCAGGCCCTTGAGATAGGTCAGCGCGTCTTCGTACGAATCATGCCCGCCGGTGCGTGCGATGTCGTCGTTGCACGGAATCCAGATGCCGCCGCCGGACACCGCGCTGGTGCCGCCGTATTTGTCGGACTTCTCGATGACGACCGACGACAGGCCGTGACCTTTCGCGCATAGCGCCGCGGTCATGCCGCCGCCGCCGGAACCGACGACGATGACGTCGTACTCCTGATCCCAAGGTCCGGATTTCGCTGCATCCATTGTTCAGTGTCCGCTTGTTTTGAAAGTCCGGACCAGGGATGGTCCGGGTTTGAACAGGATGTTCTTAAAGAAACACATCCGTGTTGTCGCGGCCGAGAATGACGGCGCCGTAGTTGCGGCCGAACTGATCGGGATTGTTCGCGTAGTGGCCGCGCGCGGCGTAGATGTCGAACAGGTAACGATGCAGCGGGAAGTCGGTGAAGATGCCGCGTCCGCCGCACGCCGAGAACAGCGCGTACGCGTGCTTCGCGCAACGGTCGACGACCTGCGCCGCCTGCGCGCGGAAATGCACGCGCTGCGCGATGTCGTCGAGCGCTTCGCCGCGGCGAATCTTGCCCATCAGCACGTCGAAGTTGCGATGCAGCACCAGCTTCATCTCGTCGATCGCCAGCGCCGCTTCGGCCGCCGCGAGCTGTGCCGGCGGCTGCTCGGAAGTCTTGTTGCCCATGTCGCCGACGCGCACCTTGGCAAAGTCGACGAAGGTGTTGAGCGCGCCCTGCAGACCGCCGATCGCCGCCGACGACACCGCGCGCACGAAAATCTGCCCGAACGGCAGCTTGTACAGATCGGCGGTGAACGTGTGGCGGCCGGGATTGGTGCCCATGAAACCGTCGCTGCCCTTGTGCGTGCGGTATTCCGGCACGAACACGTCGTTGACGACGATGTCCTTCGAGCCGGTGCCCTTCAGGCCCATCACATGCCAGGTGTCGACGATCTCGAAATCGGACTTCGGCAGCAGGAACGTGCGGTATTCCGGCGGCTGGCCTTCGTTGAAGATCAGGCCGCCGAGGAAGATCCAGTCGCAGTGATCGCAGCCGCTCGAAAAGCCCCAGCGGCCGGAGAAACGAAAGCCGCCTTCGACCGGCTTGACCTGGCCTTTCGGCATGTAGGTCGACGCGATGCGCGTGTTGCTGTCGTTGCCGAACACGTCTTCGGCGGCTTTCGGATCGAACAGTGCGATCTGCCAGTTGTGGACGCCGATCACGCCGTAGATCCACGCCGTCGACATGCAGCCTTCGGCGAGCGTCATGCAGATGTCGTAGAACACCTGCGGGTCCATTTCATAACCGCCGTATTTTTTCGGCTGCAGCACGCGGAAGAATCCGGCGTCCTGCATTTCCCGCACGGTCTCGTGCGGCACCATGCGCATCTCCTCGGCCTGCTTCGCGCGGCCGGCGAGCACGGGCACCATGTCGCGCGCGCGCTGGATCAGCACTTCCGGACTGATGGGCGTGGTCGTTGCGGGTTTTGGGGCGGTACCTGACACGGCGATCTCCTCGAATCGGGGGCACAGCGGACGAGCGCCGGAGCGCCGTTCTGCACGAAGCGCTTTGTCGCAGAAGCCTCGCAGCGAGGCATCGTCCGAAACGACTAGCCGGCATGCGCGGGCCACGATCCGGCCGCGTCGACAGCGGCATCGTCGCGTTCCGGAAACGGACGTCGCGAACGATCTCGTTCAAGACGATCGATCGCTTCGCGGCTCACTTGCGAAACTTGAACCGACAGACATTGCCGCCCTTGGCCATGCATTCCTGATGCTCGACGGTGCTGTCCGTGAAGGTCGACAGCAACGCAAGATCGAAGCGGCAAATCTCCGGATCGTGCAGGGCGACCTCATGGAAAACGCAGTTGTCCGCCGAGATTACCGTCGGGTCCAGCACCGTGGTTCCGGCCGTGTTGTAACCGAGGTGCTCCATCAGCTCGGCCAGCTTGAACACCTTGTCCTGCCGGGTCCGAAGTCCGGGGTTCTGCGCCTTGAGCGCGGTGCCGACGCTGACGCCCATCGCGGCCAGCCGCTTCCGCAACGACTCACCGCCGGTTTCCTGCTTCACCGAATCCAGCATCAGTTGAACCAGCCAGGCGTATTGCCGGGGAAACAGCGCTCGACCCTTCTGGCTCAGAACGTAAAGCTGGGTCGGCCGGCCCGCCGTCCCTTTCATCACGCCGGGTTCGACCAGCTCATCCTTTTGCAGCGCAGCCAGATGCTGGCGCACGGCGTTGCGGGTGATCTTCAACTGCGTACCCAGCGCATCGACGGTCAGTCCGTTCTTTTCGCGAAGCAGGAGTTTCAGCAGTTCTTTCTGGCGGCGTCCGAGCAGATCGAGCATGGGGATCAACGGCCCTGAAATGAAGGGGCCTCCATGATAACCCACTTATGTCATATTTATATTGACAAATGTTCCGGAGGCGCCATACGGTCGCGGCCCACTTCGCAACAAAGCAGGAGATTCGCCGTGACTTACCGACACATTTCACTCGCCGTCATCACCGCTGCCGCACTGAGCCTCGCCGGCCCGGTCTGCGCCGCGCCAGCAGCGCATAACCACATGGCACCGGTCACCGCCGGCAAGGTGGTCGAGACCAAGAACGCTCTGCGCGACCTCTGGGTGGGCCACGTGTTCTGGGTGCGAAACGTGGTGGTCGAAACCCTCGACGGCAATGCCGCCGCGGCGAAGGTCGCCGAAGGGCAGGTCGTGGCGAACGCCCGGCAGATCGCCGCATCGATCGAACCGTTCTACGGCAAGGCCGCCTCCGACAGGCTTTTCACCCTTCTGGCGGGCCACTACGGCGCGGTGAAGGAATATCTGAATGCAACCGACAGCGCCGCGCAGGATGCCGCCTTCAAGAAGCTGGCCGCGAACGCCGAGGAGATCGCGAAGTTCCTGGGCGGCGCCAACCCCAACCTGCCGGTCGATACCCTGAAGGCTCTGCTGCTTGCGCACGGCGGTCACCACATCGAGCAGATTCGCCAGTTGCGCAACAAGGACTACGCCGGCGAAGCGAAGACCTGGGAGCTGATGAAGCAGCACATGTACGTGATCGCGGACGCTCTGGTGGACGGCATCGCCAAGCAGTTCCCGGCCAAGTTCATCTGACCGGAGGATGGCGCCCATGACGGTTCCAGAGCCGATCCAGCTGCCGGACATTCAGTCCGCTGTCGACACTCGCAAACTGCCGATCGAAGCGGTCGGCATCAAGGGACTCCGCTTGCCGCTCGTGGTGGATTCCGGAACCGGGCCACAGGCGACTGTGGCGGAAGCGACGATGACGGTGGCACTCGCACCGACCGTCAAAGGCACGCACATGTCGCGGTTCGTCGAAATTCTGGAAGCGCAGGCGTCGCCATTGACGCCTGCATCTTTCCGGACACTCGTTGCGGACATGCTCGACAGGCTCGGCGCCACCGGCGGCCGGATCGACCTGCGCTTCCCTTACTTCGTGAAGAAGCGCGCGCCGGTCTCCGGGGTCGTCAGCAAGATGGACTATGACGTGCGCTGGAGAGGCGCATTCAATGGCCGCGACTCGTACACCTTCCGTATGCGCGTTCAGGTGCCGGTGACCAGCCTGTGCCCCTGTTCCAGGGAGATTTCCGTCTACGGCGCGCACAACCAGCGCTCGCATATCGGCATCGAAGCCGGGTTCACGGCAGAAATGACGATCGAGGAATTGATCTCCATTGCCGAGCAGGCCGCTTCGTGCGAACTCTATGGGCTGCTCAAACGACCGGACGAGAAGTTCGTTACCGAACGCGCCTATGACAATCCGAAGTTCGTCGAAGATCTGGTTCGCGACATCGCACTCGTGCTGAAAGCCGACGCACGGGTGCGAGGATTCACCGTCGAAGCCGAAAACTTCGAGTCCATCCACAATCATTCGGCCATCGGCCGGATCTCGTATTGGCCGAACGCGCGTTCGCCGGACGCAGACGCCGGGTGAGCCGGCGATCACGACGGTCCGCAGGACCGCGTGAAGATGCGCAGGCACTTCTTCCACCCGGCATGCGCGGGCCACGATCCGCTCGCGTCGACAGCGGCAGCGCCGCGTTCCAGAATGGGCCACAACGATAACGAGCGGCGAATGCCGCGCGGGGGGCGCATGCACAAGATCGTGCATCGGTGGATCGCGATGTCGGCACTGGCATTGACGCTGGCGGCATGCGGACGTTCGTCTTCGACGACGGTGCCGGGCGACCGTTCCGCCGGCGATG
>DASSVA010000093.1:0-4414 GCA_035706385.1 Solimonas sp.
AATCGGGCGTGGGCAGCTATCGCGTCAACGTGTTTCGCCAGCGCGGGGCGGTCGCGATGGTGATCCGCCACATCAAGGTCGATATTCCGACGGTCGAAGAGCTGAGGCTGCCGCCGGTGCTGAAGGACATCGTGATGAACAAGCGCGGCCTGGTGCTGGTGGTCGGCGCGACCGGCTCCGGCAAGTCGACGTCGCTCGCGGCGATGCTCGGACATCGCAACCAGAACTCGCGCGGCCACATCGTCACGATCGAAGACCCGATCGAATACGTGCATCCGCACCTGGGCTGCATGATCACGCAGCGCGAAGTCGGCACCGACACGTTCTCGTGGGAAAACGCGCTGAAGAACACGCTGCGACAGGCGCCGGACGTGATCCTGATCGGCGAAATCCGTACGCGCGAGGGCATGGAGTACGCGGTCAATTTCGCGGAAACCGGTCATCTCGTGCTGGCGACGCTGCACGCGAACTCGGCGAACCAGGCACTCGACCGTGTCATCAACTTCTTCCCGGAAGAGAAGCGCGAACAGCTGCTGATGGACCTGTCGCTGAACCTCAAGGCGATCATCTCGCAGCGTCTGGTCCGCAAGGAAGCGGGCGGCCGCGCGGCGGCGATGGAGATCATGATCAATTCGCCGCTGGTCGCCGACATGATCTTCAAGGGCGAGGTCGCCGGCATCAAGGAAGTGATGGCGCGCTCCAACGAGCAGGGCATGATCACGTTCGACCAGTACCTGTTCCAGCTGTTCGAGGACGGCCTGATCAGCTACGACGAAGCGGTCCGCAATGCCGATTCGCAGAACGAAATCCGCCTGCGCATCAAGCTGGAATCACAGCGCGCGCGCGAGAACCTGCTCGAAGACGCCGGCGTCAAGAGCATGCGCATGAAGGAAGACGACGCCGCCACGGTCGTGCGCCGCTGAGCGCCGTTTACGGAACGATCGCATGTTGAAAATCCTGCCGTACCTCAAGCTCTGCGTCGAAAAGAACGGCTCGGATCTGTTCTTCACCGCCAATGCGCCGGCGCAGATCAAGATCGAAGGCGAGCTGCACCCGATCGGCAAGACCTCGCTGACGCGCGAATTCATCAAGGAGCTCGCGTACAGCATCCTCACCGACGATCAGCAGGCGCACCTGCAGCAGCATCTGGAGATCGATCTGGCGACCGAGGCCGGCGGGCTCGGCCGCTTCCGCGTCAACGTCTTCCACCAGCGCGGCGCGCTCGGCATGGTGATGCGCTACGTGCGCGCGCAGGTGCCGCGGCTCGACGAGCTGTACGGCATGCCGCCGGCGCTCAAGGACATGATCCTGCAGAAGCGCGGCCTGGTGCTGATGGTCGGCGCGACCGGCTCCGGCAAGTCGACGACGCTGGCGGCGATGATCAATCACCGCAACGAGAACCAGTCCGGCCACATCCTGACGATCGAGGATCCGATCGAGTTCATCCATCCGAACAAGCGCAGCATCCTCAATCAGCGCGAAGTCGGCCAGGACACGGTCAGCTACGAGCGCGCGCTGAAGAGTTCGCTGCGCGAGGCGCCGGACGTCATCCTCGTCGGCGAGGTCCGTACGCGCGAGACGATGGACGCCTGCATCCAGCTCGCCAATACCGGTCACCTGGCGATCTCGACGCTGCATGCCAACAACGCGTATCAGGCGCTGCAGCGCATCGTCAATCTGTATCCGGACAGCCTGCGCGAACAGCTGTACATGGACCTGTCGCTGACGCTGCGGGCGATCGTCTCGCAGCGGCTCGTCCGCCAGCACGACGGCCGGCGCTGCGCCGCGATCGAAGTCATGGTCAACACGCCGTTCATCCAGGATCTGATCCTGCACAAACGGATCGACGAGCTGCGCGAGGCGATGGACCAATCGTCCGACAAGGGCATGCAGACCTTTGATCAGTCGCTGCTCAAGCTCTACCGCGACAACGTCATCTCGCTCGACGAAGCGCTGACCAACGCCGATTCCCGCACCAACCTCGAAGCGAAAATAAACTTCGGGTGACCGTCGGCGCGAAGCAAGGCTTCGCGCCGACGGTCATGGGAAGACCCGGTCAGCCGTCCTGTGTGGCGTGCCCCCAGCTTGCGCCGACCCCGCTCCACCCTTACAATCGCGCGCTTTTCGAGGTTCCGCCACGCCTTCACGGAAGCCTTGGTGCCGGCAGAACCGAACTATAACTACCGATTGGACTGACTCCGATGAAGACCATCTTCGCGAAGTCCGAGACCGTCAAGCGCGACTGGTACGTGATTGACGCGACGGACAAAACGCTCGGCCGCCTGGCCACCGAAGTGGCTCGCCGCCTGCGCGGCAAGCACAAGCCGGAATACACCCCGCACGTCGATACCGGCGATTACATCGTCGTCGTCAACGCCGAGAAAGTGAAGGCGACCGGCAACAAGCTCAAGGACAAGGTGTACTACAGCCATTCCGAATACCCGGGCGGCATGTACACGACCACGCTCGAGAAGATGCTGCAGAGCCATCCGGAACGCGCGCTGGAGAAGGCCGTCAAGGGCATGCTGCCGAAGGGCCCGCTCGGCTACGCGCAGTTCCGCAAGCTGAAGGTCTACGCCGGCGCGGAACATCCGCATACCGCGCAGCAGCCGCAGCCTCTCAACATCTGATCGGGTCCAGAACATCATGGCCAAGAACATCGAATACAAATACGGCACGGGCCGCCGCAAGACCGCGGCCGCGCGCGTGTTCCTCAAGCCGGGCTCCGGCGAGATCAGCATCAACGACAAGACGGTCGAAGCCTATTTCGGCCGCGAGACCTCGCGCATGCTGGTTCGCCAGCCGCTCGAAGTGACCGATTCGGTCGGCCGTTTCGACCTGAAGGTGACGGTCGCCGGCGGCGGCCCGAACGGCCAGGCCGGTGCGATCCGCCACGGCATCACGCGTGCGCTGATCCAGTACGACGAAGAGTTCCGCAAGCCGCTGCGCGCCGCCGGTCTCGTCACGCGCGATGCGCGCGAAGTCGAGCGCAAGAAGGTCGGTCTGCACAAGGCGCGTCGCGCACCGCAGTACTCCAAGCGCTAAAGTCGTTGCGGTTCCTGCGGTCGGTTCGCCGATTGCAGGAACAGCCCGCGAAGCGGTCCCCGTTGGGAGATCGTCTAATGGTAGGACAACAGATTCTGACTCTGTTTATCTAGGTTCGAGTCCTAGTCTCCCAGCCATCCGCTTCGCAGCAAGAGCCCGCCACCCGGCGGGTTTTTTGTTGCCCGCGGAAATCCCTCAGATGTCCGGCGTGACTGGCAGTCCTTCCAGGCGCAGGCGCTTGGCGGCGTGACGGCCCTTGCGCGACAGCAGCATCGCGGTGATCAGCAGGCTCGCGCCCAGCCAGGGCAGGTAGCGCGGCTCGAACAGGTTCCAGGCCGCGCCGCCCAGCAAGGTGCCGCTGGACTGGCCCAGGTAGAACGCCGACGAGTTCAGGGCGATCGACGCGCTCACCAGCGCCGGCGAGATCGCGGCCAGCCGCGCCTGCTGCAGGCCGCTGAACGCGCCTGCGCCGAGGCCCCACAGCAGCTGCATGACGAACAGCGCCAGCAGCCAGGGCGACAGCAGCGGCCAGGCGATGAACACGACGATCGGCACCAGGCCCCACAGCTTCACGATCTTTTCCAGCCCCCAGCGCTGCATCAGCACGACGGCCAGGATGTTGCTCGCCACCGCCGCTGCACCGTGCGCGAGCAGGATGGCGGACAGCAGGCCGGGATCATCCGGCCGCAGCCGCGCGATCAGCGGCGCCAGGTAGCTGAACACGGCGTGGTTGCCCGCGCCGTAAATCATGCTCGAGGCCAGCACCAGCAGCAGCGCCGGCGTGCGCAGCACGGTCAGCCAGCTGCGCAGGTTGATTGCCGGCACGAACAGGCCGCGCGGCAGCCGCGTCCACACGGCGATCGCCGCGAGCAGGTTGGCCGCACCGATCAGGCCCATGGCGACGCGCCAGCCGGCGGCGTGGCCGATCCACACGCCGAGCGGCACGCCGAACACCGAGGCCAGGCTCCAGCCGAGCATGATCACCGACGTCGCCTGGGTGCGTTGGGTGGGACCGACCAGCAGGCCGAGCACCGCGGCGGCCTGCGGGGTGAATACCGCCGAGCTGATCGCCGCGAGCACGCGGGTCGCGAGCAGTTGCTCGTAGGTCTGCGCAAAAAACGCCAGGCTGTTGGCGAGCGCGCAGACCAGCAGCATCACCGTCAGCAGCACGCGGCGGTCGATTCTGGCGCTGAGTGTGGCGAACACGGGCGAGGCGACCACGCTGGTCATCGCAAAGGCGGCGATCAGGAAGCCGGCCTTGGCGATGGACACCTCGAACACCGTGGCCAGGTCGTTGAGCAGACCGCCGACGATGTACATGCTCGTGCCGATGACGAAATTGCCCGCGCACAGGACACCGAGTCGCGGG
>DASSVA010000094.1:0-4311 GCA_035706385.1 Solimonas sp.
CGCGTTCGCGGCCAAGCTGCACACCGATTTCGGCAACGAGTACGACTACCGGCTGCTGCAGGGCATGATCAACGTGCCGGTCAGCGGTACCGCGGCATTGCGCATCGCCGCCGGGCAGACCTACCAGAGCGGCTTCATCCACAACAACGTCACCGACAAGGACAGCGAGACCAACATCAAGGGCGGCCGCGCGCGATTCCTGTGGGACGTGACGCCGGATCTGCGCGTCAACCTGATCGCCGATTACGAAAAGGCGTACATCAGCGAGCAGCTTTACCTGCTGTTCAACCGCTATGTCGATATCGACACCGGCGAACCGCAGCCGATCACCGGTTGCGGCGGCGCCTACGCGACGGAAGGCATGCGCACGTCGTGCAACGGCGATCCTTCGGTCAACACCAGCCAGGCCTGGGGTTTCTCGGGCCAGATCGACTGGACGGTCGGCGATCACACGATCACCTCGATCAGTTCGTTCCGCCGCTATCTGCAGGACGGCGTGCTCGACGTCGACGGCCTGCCGGGCATGTACTACACCAACGGCAACGAATTCGACAATCGCGTCTATTCGCAGGAGCTGCGCATCGCCTCGCCGAGCGGCAACTGGCTCGAATACGTCGCCGGGCTCTATGCGTCGAAAGCGCATGTGCCGAATCACCTGCAGCAGAACATCGGCGACGACATGCTCGCGTCGCTGCTGACCGGCACGCTGCCGGTCACGCTGTGCGCGACCTTGCAGATCTGCCTCGATGGCAACGTCGCGCAGCTGCAGAATCCGAACACCTACATCGCCGATCTGCACAGTTACGCCGCGTTCGGCCAGGCGACGATGCGCTTCTTCGACGACTGGCGCTTCATCGTCGGCGCGCGCGAGACGCGCGACGAGGTCGAGATGACGTCGACCTCGTATCTCGGTGTCAAGCTGTTGAATGCGTCGACGCCGCTGCAGGTGCCGATGAACGCGCCGCTGACCGGCAAGGACACGGTCAACAACTTCTCGTGGAAGCTCGGTCTGCAGTACGACGTGACGCCGGTGTCGATGGCGTATCTGACGGTTTCGCACGGCTACAAGGGACCGCAGATCGTCTTCAATCCGCCGGGCATCATCCCGACGCTCGACGGCCTGAAAGTGGGCCTGCCGCAACCGGCGTCGATCTCCATCGTCAAGCCCGAGTACCCGATGGATTACGAACTCGGCTTCAAGACGCTGCTGTGGGGCGGCTTCTACGCCAATCTCAATCTGTTCTACACGAAGATCGACGATTTCCAGTCGCAGGTCTTCAACGCGCAGGGCACGGCGACGCCGAACAACATCCCGAGCATCGTCACCAAGGGCGTCGAGCTCGATTTCTTCGGCAAGCCGTTCGCGGGCTTCACGATCAACGGCGGTTTCCTCTACAACCCGGCGACCTATCCAGACTACTACGTGAGTTGCACGCAGGACGGACCGCAGTGCGGCGACAACCCGGACACCGAACCGACCGAGGACAACGCCGAGAACATCAAGGGCGAGCAGCTGATGGGCGCGCCGAAATGGAAGTACACGCTGGCCTTCGACTACGAGCACCCGCTGTTCTGGGGCATGTCCGGCTTCGTCGGCGCCGACGCCGTCTACCGGTCCAACATCCGCTTCATGGCGCAGCGCGATACGCGTACCGATTCCGGTGCGCACACCATCGTCGGCGCGCGCATCGGCCTGCGCCAGCCGCAACAGGGCTGGACGCTGTCGCTGTTCGCCCGCAACCTGTTCGACGAGCGCTATTCGCAGTTCAAGTTCGCGCCGTATCTGTTGTCGAACGCCAGCGCGCCGGGCATCGACGCGACCGGCACGGCGCTGAGCACCGAGTCGTTCCGCTTCATCGGCCTGACGTTCGACTACGAGTTCTGAAAAAAGCCGGGCGCAAGCGAAAAATCACGGGATGTTGCGCGTCGACGCCCGGCCTTGCAGGATCGATCACCGAGGAGAAGAAGATGAAAAAATCGTGGCTCGCGTTACCGCTGGCGGCGGCGACGTTCGCGTTTGCGCCGGCACACGCCGCCGACGGCCCGCAGCTGATCCCGGTCTGGTCCGGTGCGATTCCCGGCGCGGTCGGCGACACCAGCAATGTCGGTCAGGAGACGATGGCGCCGTGGAACGAGAAAATCGTCCGCAACGTCACCAGGCCGACGCTGGAAGTGCATCTGGCCGACGCGAAGCTCGCCAACGGCAGCGCGGTCATCGTCGTGCCGGGCGGCGGCTTTCGTTTCGTCAGCGTCGACAACGAAGGCACGCAGGTCACCGATGCGCTGAATGCCAAGGGCATCGCCGCGTTCATCCTGCGTTACCGCATGATGCCGACGCCACCGACCGACGCCGAGTTCACCGCGCAGCTCGGTGAACTGCTCGGACCGCTGTTCGGACCCGGCATCTACGACGAGATGAAGAAATGGGGACCGGCGGCGATCGCCGATGCCGGGCAGGCGATGAAGCTGGTGCGCAGCCGTGCCAAGCAGTGGAAGCTCGCGCCCGATCGCATCGGCATGCTCGGCTTTTCGGCCGGCGGCGTCGCCACGCTTGGCGTGCTGCTCGATCACGACAAGAACAGTCGTCCCGATTTCGCCGCGCTGATCTATCCCGGGCCGTGGGCGGTCGACAAGGTGCCGGCCAATGTACCGCCGCTGTTCGTCGCCGCCGCGAAGGACGATGCGCTGACGCCGCTCGCGGCCGAGCCGCAGGCCAAGGCGTTCGCGGACGCCGGGCATCCGGTCGAAACGCATTTCTATGAAAAGGGCGGCCACGGCTTCGGCATGAAACAGCAGGGCGTCGACGCCGATCTGTGGATGAATGCGTTCACCGCCTGGCTCGATGCGCAGGGTTTTCTCAAGAACGGCAAATGAGCGCTGTCGCGCACGCGACATGATGCGGGAGGAACACGGGCATGCGATCTGCGAAGTGGCTGGCGGTGCTGGCCGGCGGCCTGGCACTGTTGTCGGGCTTGAGCGGCTGCGCCACGCCGGCGCCCGGCACACAGCCGCATGACGGTCCGGTGTCGTCGCTGCCGTTCGATCTGAAGACCGAATACGCGAGCACGCCGCTCGGCCTCGACGAAGCGCAGCCGCGTTTTTCGTGGCGCCTGCCGGACGGCGCCGGCGACGGTCGCCAGAGTGCGTACCGGATTCGCGTCGCCAATTCAGCGCAGTCACTGAACGACAGCGCGCTCTGGGACAGCGGCCGTCGTCAAGGCCGTGACACCGCGCAGATCGCATACGAAGGTCCGGCGCTGCAATCGCGCACGCGCTACTGGTGGCAGGTGCAGGTCCGGGACGGGCACGGCCGCACGTCCGGCTGGAGCGCGCCGTCGTGGTGGGAGATGGGCCTGCTGAAGCCCGACGACTGGTCGGCGCAATGGATTTCCGGTCGCACGACGCTCGATCACGACTGGCACGACGCGCGGATCACGTTCGATTTCACGCTGACCGGCAGCGGCGTCGGTTTCCTGTTCCGCGCACGGCCGGTCGGCAAGACCTATGGCGAAGCGTATCTGTGGCGGATCATGAAAGTCGGCGGCGCGCTGCAATGGGTCGCGCAGGTCCGGCGCTATCCGGGCGGCAGCAGTTCGACCGTCGCCGTGTCGACGCTGCGCTCGCTGCCGATCGCCGCCGGCAAGGACTGGACGACGCGGCGGCATAGTCTCGTCATCGAGACGCGCGGCAAGACGCTGACGACGACGCTCGACGGCGTCGTGCTCGGCACGCTAGAGGATGACGCCGAAACGTCCGGCACGATCGGCTTCGTCGCCAACGAGCCGGACGCCGCGATCATCCACGCGGTTGCGGTCGAAAACGGCGGTGCTGATTTCCGCACCGATTTCAGCGACGGCATCAATCCGTTCACCGGCGGCAGCCTCGTCGCCGGCGGCCTGCAGGTCGCGGCCGGCGTGCCGGACAAGGATCTGGTGCTGCCGATCGCCGCGCCGGCGCCGCTGCTGCGCCGCGCGTTCACGCTCACCGAGACGCCGGTGTCGGCGCGTCTGTACGTCGCGGTCGGCGGCTTCGCGGATTTGAGCGTCAACGGCACGCGCGTCGGCCACTCGCTGCAGGACGGCTACACCGATTACGACAAGCGTGTGCTGTACCGCAGCTTCGACGTCAGCGATGCGCTGCGTGCCGGCGACAACGTCATCGCCGCCGAACTCGGCCGCGGCTGGTACGGCGTCACCGAACCGAACGAATGGTACTGGCACATGGCGCCGTGGCATGCCGCGCCGACGCTGCGCGCGCAACTCGAACTGCGCTATGCCGACGGCCGCACGCAGCGCATCGTCAGCGACGGCA
>DASSVA010000095.1:0-7638 GCA_035706385.1 Solimonas sp.
TTTCCGTCTCCCGCTATGGCCATCGGCACCGCACCTCCAGCCAATCCGGTCTTCCTCGGCGGCCTCGCACGCCGGCTGGTCGCCGACAAGCTGATCAGCGATACGCAGGCGCGCGAGGCGCAGCAGCGCGCGATCAAGGACGGCATGCCGTTCGTCTCGGCGCTGATCGCCGGCAAGGCGCTGTCGGCGCAGAAGATCGCCGAAATCGCGAGTCTCGAATTCGGCGCGCCGCTGGTCGACATCTCGGCGATCGAGATCGATCCGGCGGTCGCCCGCGAAGTCAGCGACAAGGTCTTGCGCAAGGTCCACGCGTTGCCGCTGTTCAAGCGCGGCAAGAAGACCTTCGTCGCCGTTTCCGATCCGACCAACCTGCAGGCGCTCGACGAGATCAAGTTCGCGACCGGCAACATGACCGAGGCGGTGCTGGTCGAGGAAGACAAGCTCGTCAAGGCGATCGACGCCGCGATCCAGGCCGGCGAATCGCAGCGCATGGATCTCGGCGACGCCGATCTCGAAAACCTCGAAGTCGAGGGCGGCGAAGCGGCCGACGGCGGCGTCGATGTGAGCCGCGCCGACGCCGAAGACGCGCCGATCGTCCGCTACGTCAACAAGGTGCTGGTCGACGCGATCAACATCGGCGCCTCGGACGTGCACTTCGAGCCGTACGAGAAGACCTACCGCATCCGCTACCGCAAGGACGGCGAGCTGAAGACGATCGCGACGCCGCCGCAGGCGATGGCCGGCCGCCTCGCGGCACGCGTCAAGGTGATGTCGCGGCTCGATCTGGCCGAGCGGCGCGTGCCGCAGGACGGCCGCATCAAGCTCTATATCTCGAAGACCAAGGCGATCGATTTTCGCGTCAGCACCTGCCCGACGCTGTTCGGCGAGAAGATCTGCTGCCGTATTCTCGACCCGTCGCAGGCGCAGCTCGGCATCGACGCGCTCGGCTACGAGCCTGAGCAGAAAGACGCCTACATGAAGGCGCTGGCACAACCGCAGGGCATGATCCTGGTGACCGGTCCGACCGGCTCGGGCAAGACGGTATCGCTGTACACCGGCCTGAACATTCTCAACACCGACGACATCAACATCTCGACCGCCGAGGATCCGGCGGAAATCAACCTGCCCGGCGTCAACCAGGTCAACGTCAATCCGCGCGTCGGCCTGACGTTCGCGGCCGCGCTGAAAGCGTTCCTGCGCCAGGATCCGGACGTCATCATGGTCGGCGAAATCCGCGACCTGGAAACCGCCGAGATCGCGATCAAGGCGGCGCAGACCGGCCATCTGGTGCTGTCGACGCTGCATACCAACGATGCGCCGCAGACCGTCGTGCGCCTGATGAACATGGGCGTGCCCGGCTACAACATCGCCTCGACGCTGTCGCTGATCATCGCCCAGCGCCTCGCGCGCAAGCTGTGTCCGCAATGCAAGCGCGAAACCGATATTCCGCGGCCGGAACTGCTGCGCCAGGGCTTCACGGAAGCCGAGCTCGACGCACCCGGTTTCAAGATCTTCGAAGCGGTCGGCTGCGACCAGTGCGACAACAGCGGCTACAAGGGCCGTACCGGCATCTATCAGGTCATGCCGTTTTCGACCGAGATGGGCCGTATCATCATGGAAGGCGGCAGCGCACTGGAGATCGCCGAGCAGGCCGAGCGCGAAGGGATCGCCGATCTGCGCGGATCGGCGTTGCGCAAGGTCAGGAGCGGCACGATCGACCTGCTGCAGGCCAATGCCTGCACGGTCGGCGACTGAACGGCGCGACACGCACAACAGCATCCGGGGGAAGGCTTAGATGGCGCGAGCGGCAACAGCAGTCAAGGAATTCACGTTCCGCTGGGAAGGCACGGATCGCAAGGGCAATCGCATCAAGGGCGATCGCGTCGGGCCGAGCGAGCATTTCATCCGCCTGCAATTGCGGCGCGACGGCATCAATCCGATCTTCGTCCGCAAGCAGTCATCGCTGTTCGCGAAGCGCAAGAAGAAGATCGCCAGCGGCGACATCGCGATCTTCCTGCGCCAGATGGCGACGATGCTCGCGGCCGGCGTGCCGCTCGTGCAGTCGCTGGAAATCGTCGGCCGCGGCCACGAGAACCCGAGCCTCGGCGAGATGATCATGTCGATCAAGGCCGAGATCGAAAGCGGCAACTCGTTCGCGGAAAGCCTCGGCAAATTCCCGCTGTATTTCGACGATCTGGTCGTCAATCTGGTCGAGGCCGGCGAGAAATCCGGTACGCTGGAATCGCTGCTCGACAAGATCGCGACGTACAAGGAAAAGACCGAGGCGATCAAGAAGAAGGTCAAGAAAGCGCTGACCTATCCGACCGCGGTCGTCGTCGTCGCGTTCATCGTCACCGGCATCCTGCTGTATTTCGTCGTGCCGCAGTTCCAGAGCCTGTTCCAGGGCTTCGGCGCCGACCTGCCGGCGTTCACGCTGATGGTGATCGGCCTGTCGAATTTCGTGCAGAACTACTGGTGGATGATCCTGCTGATCGCCGGCGGCGGTTTCTATGCGCTGTACGAGGCCAAGCGCCGCTCGGCGGCGTTCCGGCGCCTGCTCGATCGCCTGCTGCTGAAGGCGCCGGTGATCGGCGCGATCCTCTACAAGTCCGCGGTCGCGCGTTTTGCCCGCACGCTGTCGACGATGTTCGCCGCCGGCGTGCCGCTGGTCGAGGCGATGGACTCGGTCGGCAAGGCCGCCGGCAACATCATCTTCACCGAAGCGATCATGAAGATGAAGGATGAGGTCGCGACCGGCCAGCAGCTCAATTTCACGATGGCGCAGTCGAACATGTTTCCGAACATGGCGACGCAGATGGTGCAGATCGGCGAAGAATCCGGCGCGCTCGACTCGATGTGCGCGAAAGTCGCCGACTTCTACGAAGCCGAGGTCGACATGCTCGTCGACACGCTGTCGAGCCTGCTGGAGCCGATGATCATGTCGATCCTCGGCGTGCTGGTCGGCGGTCTGGTCGTCGCGATGTATCTGCCGATCTTCAAACTCGGTCAGGCGATCTAAAGCCGAACAGCGTGGAGGGACCCCATGGCAGGACAATGGGGATCATGGCGTGAAGAGCGGCGCAGCTCGCCGCGAGACCGTCGCAAGGAAGAGTCGCTTCATGGGTTTCCTCGAAGGGCTGCGAACCAGCCCGGCACTGCTCGTTGCCGTCGTCACGATCCTGGGACTGCTGGTCGGCAGTTTTCTCAACGTCGTGATCCTGCGCCTGCCGCGCATGATGGAGCAGAACTGGAAACGCGACGCGCGTGATGCGCTCGGGCTGCCGGCGGTCGACGAACGGCGGCTGTCGCTGAGCCATCCGCCGTCGTGCTGCCCGTCGTGCCAGGCGCCGATCCGGCCGTGGCAGAACGTGCCGGTGCTCAGCTGGCTGGCGTTGCGCGGCCGCTGCGCGAACTGCCGCGCGCCGATCTCGGTGCAATATCCGCTGGTCGAAGCGACGACGGCACTGCTGTCGGCAGTCTGCGCGTGGCGTTTCGGCTACACACCGGCACTCGTCGCGGCATTGATCCTGAGCTGGACGCTGCTGGCGCTCGCGGTGATCGATCTGCGCACGCAGCTGCTGCCCGACGATCTCACGCTGCCGCTGCTGTGGCTCGGCCTGCTGCTGGCGCTCGCGCCGGTATTCGCCGATCTTCGTTCGGCGGTGATCGGCGCGGCGGTCGGTTATCTGGCGCTGTGGTCGATCTACTGGCTGTTCAAGCTCGCGACCGGCAAGGAAGGCATGGGCTATGGCGACTTCAAGCTGCTCGCCGCGCTCGGCGCCTGGCTCGGCTGGCAATCGCTGCCGACGATCGTGCTGCTGTCGTCGGTGGTCGGCGCGACGGTCGGCGTCGGCCTGATCGTGTTTCGCCGGCACGGTCGCGAAGTGCCGATCCCGTTCGGTCCGTATCTCGCCGCCGCCGGCTGGCTGACGCTGGTGTTCGGCACGCAGCTCCAGCATGCCTGGCTGCACGCGGTGAGCTGAGATGGCGTCGGTGCTGACGATCGGCCTGACCGGCGGCGTCGCCAGCGGCAAGTCGCTGGTGCAGGCCCGCTTCGAAGCGCTGAACGTGCCGGTGCTCGACGCCGATCAGGTCGCCCGCGACGTGGTCATGCCGGGCACGCCGGCGCTCGCACAGATCGCGCAGACGTTCGGCGACGAATTCCTGCTGGCCGGCGGCGAACTCGATCGCCGCCGCCTGCGCGGTCATGTGTTCGGCGACCCGGATGCATTGCGCCGCCTGGAAGCGATCACCCACCCGCAGATCCGCACCGCGATGCGGCGCTGGCGCGATGCGCAGACCGCGCCGTACTGCATGCTCAGCGTCGCGATCCTCGTCGAAGCGCGCATGCACGACCTCGTCGATCGCGTGCTGCTGGTCGACGCGCCGGTCGAACTCCAGCTCGCGCGCCTGACACAGCGCGACGGCATCGACGAAGCGCTCGCCCGGCGGATGCTCGCCGCGCAGAGCGATCGCGAAACCCGGCTCGGCGCCGCGCACGACGTGCTCGACAACAGCGCCGACGTCGCGACGACCGAAGCCGCGATCGGCGAGCTCCACCATTTCTATCTGCAGCTCGCCGCGCGCGGCGAGCCGCACGCGCCCGGCCTGCGTTTGCCGCATAGTGTGAACTCCGTCACAATCAAAATTTAGTCGTCCCGTATTTATTGTGAGCGAGGCCACTCCTCCAGCCGATCTGATTTTCGAGCAACCGCTCAGCGAGCGGGTGCGGACGTTCCTGCGGCTCGAACTGCTGTTCCTGCAATACCACGACCACCGCCGCGACGAAACCGCGTTCGGCGCGCGCGCATCGCTGCATGCGCTGCTCGACCTGCTGGTCGTCACGTCGCGGTCGGATCTGAAGAACGACATCCTCAAGGAGCTGAACGACCAGTATCAGCACCTGACGCGACTCGCGGCACGGCCGAGCGTCGATCAGGAACGGCTGCGCGGCGTGCTCGCGGAAATCACCGAAGTGCTGAACCAGCTTCAGCAGCTCGCCACGCAATTCGCCAACTCACTGCTGCGCGGCAGCGATTTTCTCGTCAGCATCCTCAATCGCTCGACGATTCCCGGTGGCACCTGCGGCTTCGACCTGCCGCACTATCACTGGTGGCTGTCGCAGCCGCGCGCGCGCATCACGCGCGATCTCGACGCCTGGTTCGCCGATCTGCGCCCGTTCGAGCGCGCGATCCTGCTCTATCTGAAACTGCTGCGCGCCAGCGTTCCGGCCGAATCGGTGACCGCACGCGGCGGCATCTATCTGCATACGCCGACCGGGCCGTGCCTGCTGGTGCGCGTGCTGGTGCCTGCCGCCGCACAGGTCTATCCCGAGATCAGCGCCGGCCGGCATCGCTTCACGGTGCGCTTCATGGCGATGCGTGAACTGTCGGAACGCGCACAGCAGGCGCAGGCCGACATCGGCTTCCAGTTGCAGTGCTGCAACCTGTGAGCGGCACCGACACCACGCGTCCGTACCGCATCGGCTCGTGCCCGCAATGCGGCCAGTCGGTACGTCTCGACGAAGCCAATCCGTGGCGGCCGTTCTGTTCGGAGCGCTGCAAGCTGCTCGATCTCGGCGAATGGTTCAGCGGCGGCCGTGCGATTCCCGGCGAAACGCTGCCACCCGGCGACGATCCGGAGCGGCGCTGACTAAGCGCCGACCGACGACGCGTCCCGGTACGCACGGATCGCCGCGATGCCCTGCGCATAGTGGCTCTGGACCAGAGTCAGGTCGCTGCGCCGCAAGCCGCCGATCCAGTACACCGGCAGATTCGCGCGCTGCGTGAGACGTGCCGCTTCGGCGACGCCGAGCGTGACGCCGCCGGGATGGCTCGCACTGCCGGCGACGGTACCGAGCACCGCGGCATCGAAACCCAGTTCCCGCGCGCGCCGCAGCTCGTCCGCATCGTGGACCGACGCGACGCACAGCGGCAGCTCCGGGCGCGCGCGCAGCGCCCGCAATTGCGCGCCGTTCGCGTGCCAGCCGTCGGCATGCAGCGCACGGACCATTTGCGGCGAACGATCGAGGATCACGCGCAGCCCGCATGCCTGCGCGTCGGGCACGATGCGCGCCGCGAGCCGCGCGTACGTTTCGTCGTCGAGCGTCGGCAAGCGCAGACGCAGCAACGCGCCGTGCGGCAGTGAAGGCAGTGCCGCTTGCAGCGAGGCCGCGGTCGCCGACGGCGGCGTGAAAACGTATTCGCCCGGCAGCCGCAACGCCGACAGGATCGGCGCATCGGCGGCGAGGATCGGATAATCGGCGATCGCCTCGGGTCGCACCCAGGCCAGCGCCTGACGCTCGCGGCCCTGCGGCATGCCGCTCCAGTCCGTGACGCGCCAGCAATCGAGCTCGACGCTGCGGTCGCTGTAATCGTGCACGACCTTGATCAGCGGTCGCGCGTCGCGCACGTCGATGCCGAGTTCCTCGTGCAGCTCGCGCGCCAGCGCCTCACGCGGTGATTCGCCCGGTTCGATCTTGCCGCCCGGAAACTCCCACTGCCCCGCGGCGATCTTGCCCTCGGGGCGCTGCGCGATCAGCACCTCGCCCGCTGTGTTGACGAGGCAGCCCGCCGCGACGGCGATGCGCGGCCGTGACGAATCACCCATCACCAATCACGTCCTGTATTCGGCATTGATCTTCACGTACTCGTAGCTGAAGTCGCAGGTCCACAGGCGCGCATGTGCCGCGCCGCGCCCCAGCGAGACGCGGATCGTGAACTCCGGCCTGGCGACCACCGCCGCGCCGCGTTGCTCGTGATAATCGGGATGCGGCTGGCCGCGTTCGAGCAGCACCACGTCGTCGAGCATCAGGCCGACCCGTGCCGGATCGAGCCCGGCGACGCCGGCCTTGCCGATCGCCATCACGATCCGTCCCCAGTTCGCATCGCCGGCGAACATCGCGGTCTTGACCAGCGGCGAGTTGGCGATCGCGTAACCGACCTGGCGCGCTTCGGCGACGCTGGCTGCATCGCCGACTTCGATCGTGATGAAGCGCGTCGCGCCTTCGCCGTCGCGGACGATCGCCTGCGCCAGCTCGACGCAGACCTCGCGGATCGCCGCCGCGACGATCGCGTAATCGGCATCGCCGGGGTCGACATCGCGCGCGCCGACCTGCGCGGTCGCGCACAGCACGCAGGAATCGTTGGTCGACGTGTCGCTGTCGACCGTCACGCAGTTGAACGAATCGTCGACCGCGCTGCGCAGTGCCGCATCGACCGCCGCCGGCGTCAGCCGCGCGTCGGTCGCGATGAAGCCGAGCATCGTCGCCATGTGCGGTTCGATCATGCCGACGCCCTTGGCGATGCCGGTCACCGTCACTTCGCCCTGCGCGGTCGCGACGCGCCGGCTCGCGCCCTTGGCGACGGTATCGGTCGTCATGATCGTCGCCGCCGCGACATTCCACGCCGCGCCGTCGAGCGCCGCCACCGCGGACGGGATCGCCGCGATCATCCGTTCGCGCGGCAAGCGCTGGCCGATCACGCCGGTCGAGAACGGCAACACCTGTTCGGGCGCGCAACCGAGCGCAGCGGCGACCGTCGCGCTCGTCGCGCGCGCATCGTCGAGCCCGCCGTCGCCGGTCGCCGCATTCGCATTGCCGGCATTGACCAGCCACGCGCGGATCGCCGGCGTCGCTTT
>DASSVA010000096.1:0-4263 GCA_035706385.1 Solimonas sp.
ATTTCCTCGTAACTGCCGGGCAGGTCGTACGCGATCCACACGCTCCAGCCGGCGCGGCGCATCAGCGCCGCTTCGACGAAATCGTGCGAGAGGATTTCGCCGGACAGGCCGCCGCGGCCGGGCAGGCGGCCGAGCGCGCAGTGCTGCATGAACGGCGCGACGCGGATGATCGCGTTGTGGCCCCAGTAGTGCGACTCGCCGAGCTGCCAGAAATGCAGGCCGGCGGTGAACAGCGGGCCGTAGACGCGCGTCGCGAACTGCTGGATGCGCGCGTACAGCGTCTCGCGGCCGGCGGCTTTGGGCGCGGTCTGGATGATGCCGGCGTTCGGGTTCGCTTCCATCAGCTGCACGAGGCGCTTCAGGCATTCGCCGGACATCACGCTGTCGGCGTCGAGGATCACCATGTGCTGGTACTTGCTGCCCCAGCGCCGGCACCAGTCGGCGATGTTGCCGGACTTGCGCTTGATGCGATGGACGCGACGCCGGTAGAAGATGCGGCCGAAGCCGTCGACCGCGCGGCACAGGTCGAGCCACGCGGCGACCTCCTCGCTGCGCGCGTCGGCCTTGCCGCTGTCCGACAGCACGTAGAAATCGAACGAGTCGCGCAGCCCGGCGCGCGCGATCGAATCGTAGGTCGCGCGCAAGCCGGCGAACACGCGATGCACGTCCTCGTTGCAGATCGGCACGAGGATCGCGGTGTTGCGACCGGGCGCGAGCGGCGCATCGGCGGCGGCGGTCGCCGAGATCGAATACTTGTCGCGGCGCGTCAGCAGCACGAAGAAACCGAATACCGCGGTCCAGAAGCCGGCGGAAATCCACGCGAACAGCACCGCGTACAGCGTCAGGCTGGCGATTTCCAGCGGATGCCGGCCCTTGTACGGCAGCACCGCCGACATCAGGTACGTGGCGCCGACGGTCTGCGCGAGGATCAGCGCGATCAGCAGCAGGCGGCGCAGCGTGCCGGCCCAGCGCCAGCGCATTCGCGCCGGGCCCAGCGTCTTGCCTTTCGGCGCCGCCGGCTGCACGCCGTCGCGCGGTTTGAGCGCGGCGCCGTTGCCCTGCGCGCGCCGGCCGAGCCAGCGCCACAGCCGTCGCACCGGATTGTGATCCCACGGTGCCGGCGTCATCGACGCGCGGACCAGCGGCGGCGTCGTCGCGAGGCGCGCGCGCGCGTCGGGCGGCTGCAGCACCGAGGCGAGGCCCGGGTCGGCGTTTTCGCCGGTGTTCGGCGCGTCGCCGAGTTCGAGCATGAGCCGCGCGTAACCCGACTGCAGCGTCGCGCGGTCGGCATCGGCTTCGTCGGTTTCCGCGAGCGTGCGGTGCAGCGTCGCGAACAGCGCGTCGGGCTTGACTGCGGGATCGCTGATCTGCATCGCTTCGAGCCGCGGTCGCAGCCGCGCGACCGCAGTGGCGGGCAACTCGCGCAGATAGTCCTCGATCCGGGACGGAAGCGGCGATACGAGGGCCGAAGGCTGCTGAGTCACGATATCCCTGGAACGTGTTGGCCGGCCCGGTGGCGGGCCGATCGTCGCTGGCGGAAAGCACAGCCGCCGAAGTTTAGGGACAAAAGCCGTCGCTGCCGAGCCCCGCGATGAAACGCGCGCCGCGCTGAAGCGGCGATGAACCGGCGCGGCGCCGCGTTATTTTCAGCGTGGCTCGGGCGGCAGGATGTACGCCCAGGTTTCCGAGATGTTGTCGTCGCCCTTGCGCAGCACGGCGCGCAGTTCCAGCGGCTTGCTGTCGTCGTTGCGGCGCACGCGCATGATCACGCGCCAGCCGCCGGTCGCGTCGTTCCTGACGAGCTGGCGGTCGACGATTTCGCCGTTGTCGTTGATCCAGAGCCCGGCGACCGGCCGCTCGTTCGGTTTCAGGAATTCGAGCGGGCCGCCCTGGAAATCGACGACGTAGCGCAGCGTGTTGTCCGGCGTGTCGGTCCAGCCGCGGCCGCGCCGCGTCTGCGCGACCCACGCGAGCGGCGGCCGGGTTTCCTGATCGGCCTGCCAGAACAGCGTGTATTCGAGATCCATCTGGCTGCCGGCCTGCGGGCTCTGCTCCGGCACCCAGTAAGCGACGATGTTGTCGTTGGTCGCATCCTTGGTCGGAATCTGCACGAGTTCGATGCGGCCACGGCCCCAGTCGCCTTTCGGCACGACCCAGACGCTGGGCTTGCGGTCGTAGCGGGTGTCGAGATCCTCGTAATGCGCGAACAGGCGGTCGCGCTGCATCAGACCGAAGCCGCGCGGATTGACCTCGCCGAACGAGGTGATCAACAGCCGCTTCGGGTTGACCAGCGGCCGCCAGATCCATTCGGTATCGCTTTCGACCGACAGCCCTTCCGAGTCGTGGACCTCGGGCCGGTAATCCTCGTTCGCCGACGGCTGGTTCGACGCGTACAGGAACATGCTGGTCAGCGGCGCGATGCCGAGTTTGCCGACGCCGTCGCGGAAATACAGGCGCGCCTTGATCTCGGTCGCGGTCGAATCGCCCGGCCGCACCTTGAATCGGTACGCGCCGGTCACGCGGCGCGAATCGAGCAGCGCGTAGATCGTCAGCGCCTGGTCCTCGGCCCGCGGCCATTCGATCCAGAATTCACGGAAGACCGGAAATTCTTCGCCGCCGAGTTCGCCGGTGTCGATCGCCAGACCGCGCGCCGATTCGCCGTACACCTGATCCTTGCCGAGCGCGCGGAAATAGCTCGCGCCCTGGAACGCGATCAACTCGTCCTTGACAGTCTTGTCGTTGAGCGGGTAGTGCACGCGAAAGCCGGCGAAACCGAGATCGCGCAGGTTCGCCGGGTCGATGTTGTTGCTGCCGTAGTCGAAGTTTTCCGGCTGGAACGGAATCTTGCGCACGCCGCCGGCGGTGATCAGGTTCAGCTTGACGATCTGGTTGAAGTACAGGCCCGGGTGATAGAACTGCACCTCGAACGGCAGCTTGCTGCCGCGCCACAGCGCTTTCTCCGGCTTGTACTTGATCTGCCTGTATTGGTCGTAATTCAGATCGGTCAGCACCTTCGGCAGCTTGGCATCCGGGCGCACGAACGGCTTGTCCGAGAGCGTCTTGGCGCGCTTGGCGACGTCGTCGAAGTCGAACGCCAGCGCCGCGTGGCTGAGCAGCGTTCCGGCGGCGAGCAACAGTGCGGCCAGCAGGGTCTTGCGTGTCATCACGTTCCGTCGTTGTCTGCGTTGAATGCGAGCTGCGTGGATGAACCATCCGCTTCGCGCGCGCTGCCGCTGGCCTGCATCTCGTCGAACAGCGGCTGCATGCGGTTGACGAGCAGGCAGAACAGGTCGGCGGTCTTTTCCGCGTCGTAAATCGCCGAATGCGCCGAGTCGGCGTCGTAACCGAGTTGCGTCGCCTGCAGCGCGCGCGCGAGCACCGTCTGGCCGACCGCGGCGCCGGCCAGCGTCGCCGTGTCGAACACGCTGAACGGATGGAACGGGCAGCGCTTGTAGCCGGTGCGCGCGACCGCGGCGTTGACGAAGCCGAGATCGAAATGCGCGTTGTGGCCGACCAGGATCGCGCGCGTGCAGCCGTTCTCCGAGACCGCGCGGCGCACGACGCGGAACACGTGGTCGAGCGCGTCCTTCTCGGCCATCGCCAGCCGCAACGGGCTGTCGATGCGGATGCCGGTCACTTCCAGCGCGGCCTTTTCGATGTTCGCGCCGGGAAACGGCGTGACGTGCGCGAAACTGGTTTCGCGTCGGAACAGCTTGCCGTGCTCGTCGACGCCGAGAATGACCGCGGCGATTTCCAGCAGCGCATCGGTCTGCGAGTTGAAACCGCCGGTTTCGACGTCGACGACGACCGGCAGGAAACCGCGGAAGCGGTGGCCGATCTTGAATCTGCGCGCCTCGGGAGCTCCCGCGAGCGCTTCGCTACTGGCTGACATGCGCGTCCATGACTGGGGGAGAGAGCGGTTCAGGCGCTGGCCGCGACGGAATCCGGCAAGGCCCCGGAGATGCCGTCAGGAACGGACTCGGCGGTTTTCGTCATCGGCGTCTCCCGGCGGCGTGATGGTGGATCGGGGCCGGACATGATACCCGCTTCGCGCGCCGGCCCGGCCGTTGCGGCGGTGGCGGCCGGCGACACGCTCTATAATCGCGCGCCTCGCATCGGCCCACACACGTTTTCCGGCTTTCAAGTTCGTCTGACGACCATGAGCAAGCAAAGTTCCAAGCGCCGCAAGATCGCGCTCGCGTATTCCGGCGGTCTCGATACCTCCGTCATCCTCAAGTGGCTGCAGGACACCTACGACGCCGA
>DASSVA010000097.1:0-4606 GCA_035706385.1 Solimonas sp.
GATCGGCGTGCACGCGGCGCTGACCGAAATTTCGGCGATCAAGGTCGTCGCGCCGAACGTGCTCGAACAGGTCGTCAGCGAGGCGATCCAGGTGCACGGCGCGGCCGGTCTGTCGCATGACTTCCCGCTCGCCGCGATGTACGCGACGGCGCGCGTGCTGCGCCTCGCCGATGGTCCGGACGCGGTGCATCGCGGCATGATCGCGCGCGTCGAGCTTGGCAAATACGCGAAGCTGATGGCGGCGCAGGGCGTGAAGTCGTGAACGGCAAGGAAAACAGCGGCGCGCCGGAGAAAGCACCGTCATTGCGAGGAGGCCGCAGGCCGACGAAGCAATCCAGCGACAATGCCCGATCGGATAGCGAAACTGGATTGCTTCGCGGCTGCGCCGCTCGCAATGACGGTTCTTATGGAGGTGCACCATGACCCAACGCGTCTTCATCACCGGCGGCGCATCCGGCCTCGGCCGCGCGCTCGCCGAGCGTTACGCGCAGGCCGGCGCGAATGTCTGCATCGGCGATGTCAACGATCAGCGCGGCGCCGAGACGCTGCAGGCGTTGCGCGCCCGTGGCGTCGACGCGCATTACCTGCATTGCGACGTCACCCGCGAAGCCGATCTCGATGCCGCCGCGCAGTGGATGCAGGCGAACTGGGGCGGCGCCGACGTCGTCGTCAACAATGCCGGCGTCGCCGCGAGCGGCGCGATCGGCGAACTGTCGCTCGCCGACTGGCAGTGGATCGTCGACATCAACCTGCTCGGCGTGGTGCGCGGCTGCAAGGCATTCACGCCGCTGCTCAAGGCGCAGCGCAGCGGTCACATCGTCAACGTCGCGTCGATGGCAGGGCTGATCCATCCGCCGCTGATGTCGGCGTACAACGCGACCAAGGCGGCGGTCGTCGCGCTGTCGGAAACGCTGAAGGTCGAACTGGCGAACGACAACGTCGGCGTGTCGGTCGTCTGCCCGGCGTTCTTCCGCACCAATCTGACCGAAACCGCACGCGCCGGCGACGCCGATTCGAGCCGCATGATGAACAAGCTCGTCACCAAGGCGCGGCGTGGCGCCGACGAGATCGCCGCGCTGGTCCATGCCGGCATCGAACGCGGCGACTTCCACATCCTCACGCACAAGCGCGAGGCGCGGATCTGGCGGCTCAAGCGGCTGCTGCCATATCCGATGTTCTCGCGAATGATGCTGAAGGCGACGCGGCAGATGATGGGCAAGGCCGCGCAGCGCGCATCGTCGGGACCATGAACGCGACGCCGCCGCGCCTTGTCTCGCACCGCGTGACCAGCGCGCTCGGCGAACTGCACGTGCGCGCCGGCGGCGACGGGCCGGCGATCCTGTTCTGGCCGAGCCTGTTGATGGACGGCGCGATGTGGGCGGCGCAGGCCGACTATTTCACGGCGCGCGGCTTTCGCGTGGTGCTGATCGATCCGCCCGGCGCCGGCGCGAGCGAAGCCTTGACGCGTCACTTCACGTTCGACGAATGCGCGCGCTGCATCGTGCAGATTCTCGACGCGCTGAAGATCGAACGCGCGCACTGGGTCGGCAATTCCTGGGGCGGCATGATCGGCGGCACGTTCGCCGCGCAACATCACGATCGCGTCGGCGTCGCCGTGCTGATGAACGCGACGGCGTCGCCGGCCGGTTTGCGCCACCGCATCGAATTCCCGCTGCTCGCGCGGACCGCGCGCTTGCTCGGCGGCATCCGCGCGCCGCTGACCGAACGCGTGATCGACGCGTTCGTCGGGCCGACGACGCGCCGTTCGCGGCCGCGGGTCGTCGACGTGATTCGCGCGTCGCTGCGGCGCGTCGACACCGCATCGGCGTACTGGGCGGTCAACAGCGTCGTGCCGCGCCGGCCCGATCAGCGCGCCCTGTTCGCGACGATCCGCACGCCGGTGCTCGTCATCGCCGGCATCGAGGACCGCGTGTTCCCGCCGCACGAGGCGCGAACGATGGCGGACGCGATTCCCGGTGCGCAGTTCGAATTGCTGTCCGGCACCGCACACCTGACCGGGCTCGAATGCCCGGACCTCGTCAATCCGATGATCGAAACTTTCATCCGCGACCATGACTGAAACCGACTCCCTCGATCGCGCCGGCGCCGTGCGCGACGGCGAAGAACTCGACAGCGCCGCGATCACCGCGTGGCTGCAGGCACAGGGCGTCGAACTGCGCGGCACGCCGGACATCACACAGTTCTCCGGCGGCGCGTCGAACTGGACGTACCGGCTGCGCTACGAGAATCGCGATCTGATCCTGCGCCGGCCGCCGTCCGGCACCAAGGCCAAGTCCGCGCACGACATGAATCGCGAATACTCGGTGCAGAAAGCGCTGAAGCCGGTCTATCCGGCGGTCGCGAACATGGTCGCGCTGTGCCGCGACGAATCGGTGATCGGCTGCGAGTTCTATGTGATGGATCGCATCGCGGGCCTGATCCCGCGCAAGAACATGCCGCCCGGCGTGCGGCTGACGGCGGAACAGAACCGCCAGTTGTGCCTCAACGTCATCGACAAGCTGATCGAACTGCATCGCGTCGACTGGCAGGCCGCCGGCCTCGACAAGCTCGGCAAGGGCCAGGGTTATGCGAAGCGGCAGATCGACGGCTGGTGCGACCGCTGGGAAAAAGCGCGCACCTGGAACGTGCTGCCCGGCCGCGACGTGATGCGCTGGCTGAAAGCGAACACGCCGGACGACGTCGCGACCTGCGTGATCCACAACGACTGGCGGCTCGACAACATCGTCTTCGACGCGAACGATCCGACGCGCGTGATCGGCGTGCTCGACTGGGAAATGGCGACGCTCGGCGATCCGCTGATGGAACTCGGCACGACGCTCGCGTACTGGGCGGAAGCGAGCGACGACCGCTTCATCCTCGCGATGCGCCGCCAGCCGACGCATCTGCCCGGCATGCTGACGCGCCGCGAGATCGTCGATTACTACTGCGCGAAGATGAACCTCGCGCCGGAAAACTGGGCGTTCTACGAGGTCTACGGCCTGTTCCGGCTCGCGGTGATCCTCCAGCAGATCTACTACCGCTACTACCACAAACAGACGCGCAATCCGGCGTTCAAGCGGTTCTGGCTGCTCGCGAACTATCTGGTCTGGCGCAGCCGGCGCGTGATCCGGGCAACGCGAGGATCGTTGTAATGCCGCGCGGCATCTCTCCGATCGTCATTCCCGCGAAAGCGGGAATCCAGGACGGCAGGCACTCTCACTCAATTCCTGGATTCCCGCTTTCGCGGGAATGACGGAAACAGCTTCGAACACAACGATCAATGGGCGCGATCTATCTCATTCGCCACGGCCAGGCATCGTTCGGCACCGGCGATTACGACAAGCTGTCGAAGCGCGGCGTCGAACAGGCCGCAGTGCTCGGTCGCGCGCTCGCCGCGCGCGGCGTCGCGCCCGATGTCGTCATCTGCGGCGGCATGCTGCGCCATCGCGAAACGGCGCAGGCCTGTCTGACCGCAATGGGCCGCGTCGCCGAATGGCGGGACGATCCGGCGTGGAACGAATACGATCACGAGACGATGGTCGAAGCGTATCGGCCGCGCTTCCGCAACAAGGCGGTGATGGCCGCCGAACTCGCGGCGTCGCTGCATCCGCGCCGCGCGTTCCAGGACATCTTCGCCGAAGCGATGAAGCGCTGGATCGGCGGCGAACACGACGCCGATTATCCGGAAAGCTGGACGGCGTTCTGCGCGCGCTGCGAGGACGCAACACGGAAGCTGCACGCATCGCTCGGCCGCTCGAAGACCGCGCTGGTGTTCACCTCCGGAGGCCCGATTACCGCCGTTGCGCGGCAACTGCTCGGCCTGTCCGACGAACGCGCGATCCGTTTGAACTGGACGCTCGCCAACGCCGCCGTCACCAAGCTGATCTACAGCGAACGCGGTCTCTATCTGTCGACGCTGAACGAGCACGCGCACTTCGAGCACGACATGCAATTGATTTCATATCGCTGAAAGGACGGGATTAGCCAATGGACATCGTCATTGCGAGGAGCGTCGCGACGAAGCAATCCAGTAACACCACCAGATCGAGCCGTGCCGCTGGATTGCTTCGTCGGCCTGCGGCCTCCTCGCAATGACGATGAACCAAGAGGACATTTGATGCGCAAGATCATTCTCATCACCGGCGCCAGCTCCGGACTTGGCCGCGGCATGGCACGCGAATTCGCTGCGCGCGGCCGCGATCTCGCGCTGTGTGCGCGGCGTACCGAACGGCTCGACGAGCTGAAAGCCGAGCTGCTCGCCCGACATCCCGGCATCCGCGTGTCGGTGCGCGCGCTCGACGTGCTGGATTACGAACAGGTGTTCGAGGTGTTCCGCGCGTTTCGCGCCGAGTTCGGCCGCCTCGACCGCATCGTCGTCAACGCCGGGCTCGGCAAAGGCCAGCCGCTCGGCACCGGCTACTTTTATGCGAACCGCAAGACCGCGGAAACCAATTTCGTCGCGGCGCTCGCGCAGTGCGAGGCGGCGATGGAAATCTTCCGCGCGCAGAACGACGGCCATCTGGTGATGATCTCGTCGATCAGCGCGATGCGCGGCATGCCGCGCAACCTGACGACGTACGCGGCGACCAAGGCCGGCGTCGCCGCG
>DASSVA010000098.1:0-2430 GCA_035706385.1 Solimonas sp.
GCCAGCCGCGGCGCGGCGCTGCGGTTCGCGCCGCCGCGATGCAGCAGCGTGCCGAGAAACACGACGCAGGCGCCGGCCGGCATCGTCGTCGGCACCAGTCGCGCTTCGAGATCGCCGCGCACCGGCGCGTCGGCGTCGTAGCCATCGTAGGTGCCGGCGACCTCGGCGTCGCTCCAGCGATGACTGCCCGGCAGCATCTCGGTACCGCCGTTGTCGGCGGTGAACGGATCGACCGCGACGATCGTCGACACACTGATCGCCGGCCGCGGCCGCGGAATCCGGTAGAACTGATCGTCGTAATGGATCGGCTGCGGCGTCTCGCCGGGACGGATGCGGATCGCCTGGCTCGCCGTCAGCAGATAGCCGGGCTGCAACAGGCGGTCGAGCAGCGCGAGCACGCGCGCGTCTTCGGTGATCCGCTCGAAAATCGCGCCGCGCGCGACCAGCGTGTAGACGCGCTCCGTGCTGTGCCCCTCGAAATTGTTGCGGCCGCTGTGGCGGTCCAGATGCGGCGCCAGCGCGTCGCGCACCGCACGCAGATCGGCCGGCGTCAGGAAATCCTCAATGACGCTGTAGCCGTCGCGCTGCAGGTTCTGCAGATGCGCTTCGACGTCGAACGACGCGTGCGCGTCGTCATCCGCTAGCCGCTCACGTTCTTCAGCCATGCCGTGCCCTCGAACCATTTGCCGTACAGCGCATCGTAACTGCCGTCGGCCTGGATCACGCGCAGGAAATTGTTCAGCCAGTTCAGGAAGTCGGGATCGCCCTTGCGGACCGCCCAGCCGAGCGGTTCGCGCGTGAACGGTTCCTTGAGCAGACCGACCTGTCCCGGATAGCGCGCGACGAACACGGCGTTGAACGGCAGGTCGTAGACGAACGCGTCGGCGCGGCCGCTGCGCACTTCGAGCGTCGCTTCGGCTTCGCTTTCGAACGCCTTGATCTTCGCGTTGGCGAAATACTTGCGCGCGGCGATGTCGCCAGTGGTGCCGAGTTTGGTCGCGATCGTGTATTGCGGATCGTCGAGCTGTTCGCGCTGCGTGATCGTGCCGATCAGGCCTTTGCGGATCAGCACGGTCTGGCCGATGACGACATACGGATCGGCGAAGTTGACCTGCAGGTTGCGCTCCGGCGTGATCGTCATGCCGCCCATCAGCAGATCGAACTTGCCGGTCATCAGCGCCGGGATGATGCCGTCCCATTGCGTGTTGACCAGCGTCAGCTTCACGCCCATGTAGCGCGCCATCAGCCGCGCGAGATCGACGTCGAAGCCGACGATGTTGCCTTTGCGGTCGCGCATCTCGAACGGCATGTAGCCGGCTTCGACGCCAACGCGCAGTTCGCCGCGCTGGACGATCTGGTTCAGCGTCGAGCGCTCCGACAGCGATGCGTCGGAAGCCGGCGCCGGCGACGCCATGAACGCAAGCAGCAGCGCGATCAGCGCCCGCAGGTATGTCACAGGAGTTTTCCTCAGGCGCCGTCCGCCTGCCTACCCAAGAATGGGGTCATTACAGCAGATCGGATTGATGACGTGCGAGCGGCATATTCCCCGCATCTGGAGTGGACGGCGGCGCAGGCGCCGGCGCTGCGCGACGAACTCGTGCAGCTCGCCAATCTCAATTCCGGCAGTTTCAACGCGCGCGGCGTGCGCGCGGTCGCCGAACGGCTCGTGCCGCGCTTCGAAGCGCTCGGCGCGCACGCGCAATGGCTCGATCTGCCGATGCATCGTTCGACCGCCGACAACGGCCGGTTGCGCGAGCGCGCGATCGGTCCGGCGGTGCGGCTGCGCCAGCGGCCGGACGCGCCGCTGCAGATTTTCCTCGGCGGCCATCTCGATACCGTCTACGCCGCCGACAGCGCGTTCCAGACCGCGACGTTCAGCGACGACGACACGCTGCACGGCCCCGGCGTCGCCGATCTGAAAGGCGGGCTGCTGGTGATGTGGCTGGCGCTGGCGACGCTCGAACGCGGCCCGTGGCGCGACCGCGTCGGCTGGGAAGTGCTGCTGAACCCGGACGAGGAAATCGGCTCGCAGGGCTCGGCGCCGCTGCTCGCCGAAGCGGCGCAGCGCAACCGCTTCGGCCTGGTGTTCGAACCGTCGTTCGCCGACGGCAATCTCGCCGCCGCGCGCAAGGGCAGCGGCAATTTCGATCTGCTGGTGCACGGCCGTGCCGCGCACGCCGGCCGCAATCCGGAACAGGGTCGCAACGCGATCGTCGCGGCGGCGCGCGTGATCGATGCGGTGAACGCGCTGCAGCGCGACGGCGTGACGATCAATCCCGGTTACGTGCGCGGCGGCGGCGCGCTCAACGTCGTCGCCGATTTCTGCCTGTTCAAGTTCAACGTCCGCACGCAGAGCGCCGACGACGAGAACTGGCTGCGCGAAACGCTCGACGCGATCCTGCGCGCGCACGGCGGCGACGGCATCGTCTT
>DASSVA010000099.1:0-2993 GCA_035706385.1 Solimonas sp.
GCCAGCGAGTCGGCCTGGTCGGCCGCAACGGCACCGGCAAGTCCAGCCTGTTCGCGCTGATGCAGTACCAGCTCGCGCCGGACAAGGGCGAGTTCACGCGGCCTCGCAACTGGGCGGTGGCCACCGTGGCGCAGGAGACGCCGGCGCTGCCGGTCCAGGCGCTCGAATACGCGCTCGACGGCGACACCGAGCTGCGCGAGCTCGAAGCGGCACTGGTCAAAGCCGAGAAAGCGCACGACGGCGGCAAGATCGCCAGCCTGCACGAGCGCCTGTACCAGATCGACGCGTACACGGCGCGTGCCCGCGCCGCGACCCTGCTCGACGGCCTGGGCTTCACGCAGGCGATGCAGGTCAGGACGGTCGCGGAGTTCTCCGGCGGCTGGCGCATGCGCCTGAACCTGGCGCGCGCGCTGATGTGCCGCTCGGACCTGCTGCTGCTCGACGAGCCGACCAACCACCTCGATCTCGACGCCGTGATCTGGCTGCAGGAATGGCTGGTTTCGTATCCCGGCACGCTGCTGCTGATCTCGCACGACCGCGAATTCCTCGACGCGGTGACGACGCAGACACTGCATCTCGAAAATCTCGCAGCGACGCTGTACTCCGGCAATTATTCGCAGTTCGAACGCCAGCGCGCCGAGAAGCTGACGCTGCAGGCGGCGATGTACGACAAGCAGCAGCGCGAGATCGCGCATCTGCAGAACTTCATCCGCCGCTTCAAAGCCAAGGCCAGCAAGGCGACGCAGGCGCAGAGCCGCGTCAAGGCGCTCGAACGGATGGAAAGGGTCGCCGACGTGCACGCCGATTCCGAATTCTCGTTCCGCTTTCCGGAACCCGAGAAACTGCCGGCGCCGCTCGCGCGCTTCGACAAGGTCACGGCCGGTTACGGCGAAACGAAAATCCTGTCCGGCCTCAAGCTGCTGGTCGGCCCCGGCGACCGCATCGGCCTGCTCGGCCCGAACGGTGCCGGCAAGTCGACGCTGGTGCGCACGCTGGCCGGCGAACTGCCGCCGCTGTCCGGCAACGCGATGCGCGATCCGCAATTGCGCGTCGGCTATTTCGCGCAGCGCACGACCGACAGTCTCGATCCGCAGGCCTCGCCGCTGCTGCATCTGAAACGCCTCGATCCGCAGGCCAGCGAACAGAGCCTGCGCAACTTTCTCGGCAGCTTCAATTTCCGCGGCGATCGCGCACTGGAAAAGATCGCGCCGTTCTCGGGCGGCGAGAAAGCACGTCTCGCGCTCGCGCTGGTCGTCTACGGCAAGCCGAACCTGCTGCTGCTCGACGAACCGACCAACCATCTCGATCTCGACATGCGTCACGCGCTCGAAAGCGCGCTGCTCGATTATCCAGGCGCACTGGTCGTCGTCTCGCACGACCGTCACCTGCTGACCAGCACCTGCGAGACGTTCTGGCTGGTCGCCGGCGGCGAGGCGCGCTCGTTCGACGGCGACCTCGACGACTACGCGCGCTGGCTGCGCACGCGCGACGCCGCACCGGCAGCGGCCGGAGCGCGCAAGCCGGCCGCAGAATCAGTGCGCCGCGACCCGGTCGAGTTGCGCGCACGCACGCGGCCGCTGCGCGAAGCGGTCGCGAAACTCGACAAGCAGATGGCGAAATGGCAGACCGAACTCGGCAAGCTCGAAAGCCGGCTCGCCGACACGAATCTGTACGAGGCTGCGCGCGCCGCCGAGTTGAAGGAAACGCTCGGCCGGCAGGCCGAACTGCGCCGTCAGCTCGGCGGCGCCGAGGAGCAGTGGCTGTCCTTGCACGAAGAGATCGACGCGCTGGAAGCCGCGGCCGGCTGACCCCGCATCGCGCCGGACGCACCCGGAGCGCGTGCTAGCATGAAGCCGCCGCGCCGCGCGCCAGAACACTTTTGCCGCATGAAGCCGTCCGATACCGTCGACACCCGCCTGTTCAGCCGCTACGTGCCGCTCAACGCGCTGCGGCCGGAAAGCCAGGCCGATCTCGCGCGCAAGTCGTCGCTGCTGGAGCTGCGCGCCGGCGACACGCTGTTCCGCGTCGGCGAGCCGGCCGAACGCGCGCTGTATCTGGTCGACGGCGAACTGCAGCTCGAAAACGCGGCCGGCAAACCGCTGTCGACGCTGCGCGCCGGCGATCCGGCGAGCACGCATCGCATCGCGCACCAGTCGCCGCGTACCGTCACCGCGCGCGCCGCGAACGACAGCCGCATCCTCGCGATCGACGCCGGCCTGCTCGACGTGATGCTGACCTGGGACCAGACCGGCTCGTTCGTGGTCGGCGACGTCGCCAGCGACACGGCGAGCGTCGGCGACGACTGGATGACGCGGCTGCTGCAGATGCGCAGCTTCCAGATGGTGCCACCCGCGAATCTGCAGGCGATGTTCATGCGCTTGCAGCGGATGGAAGCCGAGCCGGGCAAGGTCATCGTCAAGCAGGGCGATGCCGGCGATTTCTTCTACGTGATCGTCGACGGCAAATGCATCGTCACGCGCGAACAGGCCGGCATCGCCAAACCGGTGCGGCGCGCCGAACTCGAAGCCGGCGCATGCTTCGGCGAAGAAGCGCTGATCGCCGACGAACGCCGCAACGCGACGGTGACGGCGCTGACGCGCACGCACCTGATGCGGCTCGCCAAGGACGATTTCCGCCGGCTGCTGAACGAGCCGCTCGAGCGCCGGCTGCCGCTCGCCGACGCGCAGAAGATGGTCGATGCCGGCCGCGCGCGCTGGCTCGACGTGCGCCTGCCGAGCGAATTCCAGCACGGCAGCCTGCCCGGCGCGGTCAATATGCCGCTGTACATGCTGCGCATGAAACTCGCGACGCTCGATCCGAAGACGACCTGGGTCCTGTATTGCGACACGACGCGGCGCAGCTCGGTCGGCGTGTTCGTGCTGACGCAGAAAGGCTACGACGCGTATCTGCTCGACAAGGGCATTCCGCCGGCGCGCTGAATGCGCGCGCGGCGATCCGCCGTCACATCGTATGCGTCGGACGGTCGGCGCCGA
>DASSVA010000100.1:0-4636 GCA_035706385.1 Solimonas sp.
GACGGCAACATCAATGGTCTCAATCGCGGCGCGATGCTGCGTATCCCGACCGCCGACGACATGCGCGCGCTGGATGCGGCGGCGGCGCATCGTGAAATCGCACGTCTGCGCGGCCTGCCGGCCGGCAGCACCACGAACAGCACGCCGCATCCGCACCGGCCGGTGATCGAACCGGCCAGGATCGCGCCGCCGCCCCCCGCGTCGGCGGCCGATTCGACATCGCCTGCCGCAGCAACGCCGCCGCCCGCTGCAACGGACAGTGCCGCTGCACCGTCGGCAAACGCGCCCGCCGCCGCTGAAACCAAAGACGCCGGCACCGCGCCGGCCGCCGCTGCCGCAACGCCCGAAAGCGCCGAATCGAACGCCGGCAACACGGCGCCACCGACGACCGCCGATGCCGCCGCCGAGACCGCGGCGCCGGACCACGATGCGGCGGCCGCCGGCACCGACGCGGCGCCCGCGACTGAACCGGCGCCGGTCGCACAGCCGGCCCCGGCAAAAAACAAGGCGCACGGTGAATCGAGCCTGCTCGGCACCCTGTTGATCCCGCTGATCGTCGGCTTGCTGCTGCTGCTGGCGATCGCATGGTTGTACACGCGCTGGCGGGCACGCCAGGCGCCGCCACCACCGCCACCGACGGCCGCGCCGAAGCGCATGCCGCTGTCGAGAACCGCTGCGAGCGGGGCGGCCGTGGCGACTGCGGCGGCCGGCGCGGCAGCGGCCGCCAGGACGCAGAAGCTCAGCCCGCAGGAAGAGCTCGATCGCCTGCAGGCCAGCCTCTCGGAAGCGACGCGCGATGACGTCCCGACCCAGCAGTTGTCGTCGAACACGCAGCAACTGGAAACCGCTGCCACGGAGCAGACGCAGGCGGTCGCCGCCGATCTGCCGCCGGTCGATTTCGATCTGACCGGGCAATTCGCGACGCAGACCGTGCAGATCGATCTCGACGCCAACGATCCGGTATCCGAAGCGGACTTCCATCTCGCGTACGGTCTTTACGACGAAGCCGCGCTGCTGTTGCGCCAGGCGGCCGAGAAGGAGCCGGCACGCACCGACATCGGCATCAAGCTCGCGGAAACCTATTTCGCCGCCGGCAAGGCCACGGACTTCGAGCGCACCGCCACCGAGCTGAAGCCGAAGCTCTCGGCCGCCGAATGGCAGAAGCTGGCGATCATGGGGCAGCAGCTCGATCCGGAATCGTCGCTGTTCAAGGAAGGCGCGCAGGCGCCGGCGAGCGCGCCGGAATCGGCCGGGGTCGCGTCCGCCGCGGACCCGGTGCTCGATTTCAACTTCGATGCCGAGCCGTCGCCGGCCGCGGCTGCAGCTCCGGCAACGGAGCATGCGCCGGCGATGACGATGCGCGCCGACAACGGCCTCGATTTCAAGCTCGATGACCTCGAACTGCCGTCGCTCGATCTGGCCAAGGGCGAGACGCCGGCGCCGGCAAAGCCGGACGAGAACGCGCTCGACTTCGACCTCGGCGGCTTCGACACGCCGGCCGCAGCGCCCGCTGCGTCGTCTGCCACGGCGGCACCGGCGACGGGCGAGCACGACGCGTCCGCGCCACTCGATTTCGATCTCGGCGAGTTCGATGCGCCGGCCGCGCCGCAGACCGCCGAACAACCGGCGCCTGCCGAAACGCCGGTCGAGGAGTTCGATTTCGACACGGTGTCGACCGACGCCAGCGATATCGCCGGCGACGAGGCATCGACCAAGCTCGATCTGGCGCGCGCCTACGTCGAAATGGGCGATCACGAAATGGCACGCGGCCTGCTCGACGAAGTGCTGTCGCAGGGCAATGCCCAGCAGAAGCAGGACGCGCAGGCGCTGATCGAGCGACTGGCCTGACGCGTGATGGCGTGACGCGTTACGCGGCCGGCGTCGAGTATCTCGGCACCGGCTACAGCGGCTGGCAGGCACTGGCCGGGCGGCGCACGCTGCAGGCCGAACTGGAGCGCGCGCTGGCGCGCGTCGCCGACCAGCCGGTGTTCGCGACAGCCGCCGGTCGCACCGACGCTGGCGTGCATGCGCTGCAGCAGGTCGTGCATTTCGACAGCGACGCGCGGCGCAGCGATTACGCCTGGCTGCTCGGCACCAACGCGAACCTGCCGGACGGCATCAGCCTGCGCTGGGTGCAGCCGGTGCCGCTCGCATTCCATGCGCGTCACCGCGCGATCGAACGCAGCTACCGCTACGTCATTCACAATCACCGCGCGCGCAGCGCCTTGCTGTGCGGCCGCACCGCGCATTGGCCGCGCGCACTCGATGCCGGCGCGATGCACGACGCGGCGCAGGCGCTGATCGGCGAGCGCGATTTTTCGTCGTTTCGCGATTCGCAATGCCAGTCGCCGACGGCGATGCGCGACGTGCGACGCATCGACGTGTTCCGGCGTGGCGATTTCATCGTGCTCGACATCGCCGGCAATGCGTTCCTGCATCACATGGTGCGCAACATCGCCGGCACGCTCGTCGAGGTCGGTCTCGGCAAACAGCCGCGCGAATGGGTCGCCGCCGTGCTCGCCGCACGCGACCGCACGGCGGCCGGCATGACCGCGCCGGCCGAAGGGCTCTATTTCGTGGGACCGCAATATCCGGCAGAATTCGCGCTTCCGAAACCGCCGACGCCGTGGTTTCCCGCCTGAGTGCGAGAACCGCGGCGCTGCGATCGACCGATCGAGCTGCCTTGTCCCGCATCCGCATCAAGTTCTGTGGCCTGCGTCGCGCCCGCGACGTCGATGCCGCCGTCGCGCTGGGCGTCGATGCGATCGGTCTGATCCTGGTTCCCGCCAGCCCGCGTTTCGTCGATCTCGAACGCGCGGCGAAGTTGCGTGCCGGCCTGCCGCCGTTCGTCGCCAGCGTGCTGCTGTTCAAGGATCCGGACGCCGGCTTCGTGCAGGAAGCGATCGACGCGGTGAAACCCGACCTGCTGCAGTTCCACGGCGCCGAACCGCCGGAATTCTGCGCGAGTTTCGGGCTGCGTTATCTGAAAGCGATCGCGATGGGCGGCAAGCCCCAGTCAACGAAGGGGTTGCGCGGCGAAGCGCGCCGCTACCGGGATGCCGCCGGTCTGCTGCTCGACAGCCACGCGCCCGGCGGTCTCGGCGGCCGCGGCGAGACTTTCGACTGGAAGGCGCTGCCGAAAATCGCGACGCCGCTGATGCTCGCCGGCGGTCTCGATGCCGGCAACGTCGCGCGCGGCATTGCCGCGCTGAAACCGTATGCGGTCGATGTTTCGAGCGGGATCGAACGCAGGCCCGGCGTCAAGGACGCCGGCAAGATGCAGGCTTTCGTCGCCGCGGTGCGACGGGCAGAGAGGAAACTGGAGCGGTGAATTGAGTTACGACTACCCGGACGGCAAAGGCCATTTCGGCCCCTATGGCGGCCAGTTCGTCGCCGAGACGCTGATGGAACCGCTGCGCGAACTCGAAGCGGCGTATCGCCGGCTCAAGGACGATCCGGCGTTCATCGCCGAGTTCGATCGCGATCTCGCCGATTACGTGGGCCGGCCGTCGCCGCTGTATCACGCCGAGCGGCTGACCGCGAAGTGGGGCGGTGCGGAAATCTGGCTGAAGCGCGAAGACCTCAATCACACCGGCGCGCACAAGGTCAACAACACGATCGGCCAGGCGCTGCTCGCCAAGCATTTGGGCAAGACGCGGATCATCGCCGAGACCGGCGCCGGCCAGCATGGCGTCGCCAGCGCGACGATCGCCGCGCGTCTCGGTCTGAAATGCGTCGTCTACATGGGCGCCGAGGACGTCGAGCGCCAGTCGCCGAACGTCTACCGCATGAAGCTGCTCGGCGCCGAAGTGCGGCCGGTGCACAGTGGCACGAAGACGCTGAAGGATGCGATGAACGAGGCGCTGCGCGACTGGGTGACGAACGTCGACGACACGTTCTACGTGATCGGCACGGTCGCCGGTCCGCATCCGTATCCGCTGCTGGTGCGCGATTTCCAGTCGGTGATCGGCCGCGAGGTGATCGCGCAGAGCAGGACGAAATTCGGCGCGCTGCCGGATGCGCTGGTCGCCTGCGTCGGCGGCGGCTCGAACGCGATCGGCCTGTTTTATCCGTTCATCGATCACGCCGGCGTCGCGATGCACGGCGTCGAGGCGGCCGGCCGCGGCATCGACACGCCGGATCACGCGGCGCCGCTGTCGGCCGGCAAGCCGGGCATCCTGCACGGCAACCGCACGTACATCATGGCCGACGCCAACGGCCAGATTCTCGGCACGCATTCGATCTCGGCCGGTCTCGATTATCCCGGCGTCGGTCCCGAGCATTCGTGGCTGAAGGACAGCGGCCGCGTGCAGTACGTCGCCGCGACCGACGACGAGGCGCTCGCCGCTTTCCACGAGCTGACGCGGCTCGAAGGCATCATTCCGGCGCTGGAGTCGTCGCACGCGATCGCGTATGCGAAAAAGCTCGCGCCGAAACTCGGTGCCGGCAAGCGCATCGTCGTCAACCTGTCGGGTCGCGGCGACAAGGACATTTTCACGATTGCGCGTCTCGAAGGCATTTCACTGCTCTAGCTCTGGTGTCGCGCAATCGTGAAAGCCGTGTTCTTCCACAACCCCATCCCGCCGCTCTTCGCGCGGCGGGATCGCCCCTTGACTTGAGGGGCTAAAGGCCGCTC
>DASSVA010000101.1:0-4078 GCA_035706385.1 Solimonas sp.
GCATTTCGCGCCTGGCGCTGTTGCTTCTGATGGCATCACCGCTGTCGTTCGCTGCCGCCGACGCGGTGCCGCTCGACTCGACGCAACAGCGCGCGCTGCCGTGCACGGCCTGTCATGGCGACCAGGGCCGCGCGACCAGCGACGGCTATTACCCGCGCATCGCCGGCAAGCCGGCCGGCTATCTGTACAACCAGTTGCTGAATTTCCGCGACGGCCGCCGCGACTACCCGATGATGACCTACCTGGTCGAGCGCCAGAGCGACGCTTACCTGCGTGAACTCGCGCGTTACTTCGCCGATCGCCACGTGCCGTATCCGCCGCCGCAGCCGTCCGCGGCCCCGGCCGCGATGCTCGCGCGCGGCGCGGCGCTGGTCCGCGACGGCGATGCCGCGCGCCAAGTGCCGGCCTGCGCGGCCTGTCACGGCGAGCGTCTGACCGGCGTGCTGCCGGCGACGCCGGGCCTGCTCGGCCTGTCGCACGACTACCTGCTCGGCCAGCTCGGCGCGTGGCGGATCGGCAATCGTCATGCGCAGGCGCCGGACTGCATGAGCGAGATCGTCCAGCGCCTGACGCCGGACGATCTGTACGCGGTCGCCGGCTGGCTGTCGTCGCAGCCGCTGCCGGACGATCCGCTGCCGGCGGCGAAGCTGCCGGCGTCGATGCCGATGGACTGCGGCAGCGTGCCGGCGGCCGCGGAGACGGCACGATGAAGCGCGCGCTGTGGATCGCGGTTCCGCTGGCCGTCGCGTTGCTGGCGATCGCTGCGCTGCTGTGGCTGATGCCGGTCGACCGCCAGAACGGTGAAGCGCCGCAACTGCCGGGCGCTTCGCCGGTCGCCGACGTGCTGACGCGCGGCGCGGCGCTGGTCGCGCTCGGCGATTGCCGTGCGTGCCACACCGCGCGCGGCGGTGCGGCGTTCGCCGGCGGGCGCGGTACGCCGACGCCGTTCGGCACGTTCTACGCGCCGAACATCACGCCCGACGCCGAGACCGGCATCGGCCGCTGGAGCGCCGACGATTTCTGGAATGCGCTGCACGACGGGCGCTCGAAGGACGGCACGCTGCTGTATCCGACGTTTCCGTATACCAATTTCACGAAGATCAGCCGCGCCGACGCCGATGCGATGTACGCCTATCTGCGCCAGCAGGCGCCGGTGCGCCAGCCGAACCGGCCGCATGCGCTGAAGTTTCCGTACAACCACCGCCTGCTGCTGCGCGGCTGGCGGCTGCTGTTCTTCCGGCCCGGCGTCTACGAGGTCGACGCGACGAAAAGCGCGCAGTGGAATCGTGGTGCGTATCTGGTGCAGGGCGTCGGCCATTGCAGCGCCTGCCACGAAGCGCGCAACGCGCTCGGCGCGATCCAGTCGAAGGACAATCCGTCCGGCGGTCTGGTGCTGAACTGGTACGCGCCGGCACTGACGGCGACAGCCGAAGCCGGCGTCCAGGACTGGCGCGAAGACGAGATCGTCGCGCTGCTGAAGACCGGCGTCGCGCCGCGCGGCTCGGCGACCGGACCGATGGCGGAAGTCGTCTTCGAAAGCCTGCAGCACGCCGATCCGCAGGATCTGCAGGCGATGGCGGTCTATCTCAAATCATTGCCGGAGACCGAAGCGCCGCCCGCGACCGGCTTCCAGCGCGTCTCGGCGCGCGACGCCGGAGCGATGCAGAAACGCGGTGCGAAAATCTATGCCGACCACTGCGCGCAATGCCACGGCGACAACGGCGAAGGCCGTGCGCCGGCGGCGCCGGCACTGGCCGGCAATCGCGCGCTGACGATGGCCGCCGCGGTCAATCCGATCCGCATGCTGCTGTTCGGCGGTTATCCGCCGGGCACCGACGGCAACCCGCGGCCGTTCGGCATGCCGCCGTTCTCGCCGACGCTCAGCGACCAGCAGATCGCCGACGTGCTGAGCTATACGCGCGGCGCGTGGGGCAACGATGCGCGGCCGGTGTCCAGCGTCGAAGTGATCCGCAACCACGCTGGTCCGCTCTGGTAAGCGGTCGGCGCGGCGCGCTATGCGCCGTCGTTCGCGTTTTTTGCCGGCGTGCGGCGCGTACGGCGCTTCTTCGGCGCCGCGGTCTCGCTGCCGGCCGTGATCGTGCCGTCCTCGGCCACCCGCAGGCGCGCGGCGAAGCGCTTCCAGGCCGGCGTCTTGCGCAGCGTCTCGAAGTTGCTCTTGACGAACTGCGACGCGTCGAACTCGCTCGCCGCGCCGAGCTTGTCGCGCAGGAACGCGACCACGTCCTCCTGCAATCCGGACACGTCCGGCAGGCCGAGGAAACGGCGCAACTCTTCCGGGCGAACGTCGATTTCGATCTTGATTTGCATGACGGCGGCTCCTACGCGCGTGCGGCGACCACGAACAGGCCGACCACGCAGGCGATGCCGACGAACCAGGCCAGCGAACGCAGCGTCGGCTTGTTGGCGACGTAGAGCGCGCCGTAGACCAAGCGGGCGGCGATGAAGATCGTCGCTAGACAGTCGGCATTGGCGTTCGGCCCTGCGACCAGATGCGCGACGAGAACCGCGGCCGCGAACGCCGGGAACGCCTCGAACGAATTGAGCTGCGCCCAGTGCGCGCGCTTGCGCCAGCCGGTCGACTGCTCCTGATAGTCGCGCGGCGCCGCGTTGTCGAAGCGCTTGCTCGCTTTCGAGATCCCCGTGAACAGATACGGCAGCAGCGCCGCAATCAGCACGCACCATAAAGCTGTCGTCATGACTGATCCCCTCTGATTGGAGAATCCAGCATAACAGCCCGCCGCACGATCGCCGTGGCGCGGGCGACAGTGCATCCGGCCGCCGCGGCCGCAGGCGGTTTACGGGCGGTGCGCGTTCCAGAACTGCAGCACGCCGTCCATCATCATCTGCACGGCAATCGTCACCAGCAGCAGCCCCATCAGCCGTTCGACCGCGGTCAGGCCGCGATGGCCGAGCAGTTTCCGCAGCGCCGTGCTCGCCAGCATGATCGGCAGGCATACGGCCCACGCCAGCAGCACCGCGCCGATCCACGTCATCCAGCGCGACGGCTCGCGGCTCATCATCAGCAGCACCGTCGCCAGCGCCGACGGGCCGGCGACGTACGGAATCGCCAGCGGCACGAGGAACGGTTCGGTCAGCGTCGCGTCCTCTTCGAGCGAATGCTCGCGCGACGGGAAAATCATGCGCAGCGCGATCAGCATCAGGATCACGCCGCCGGCGACGGTCAGCGCCGGCTGCGACAGTCCGAGCAGCCGCAGCATGTGTCCGCCGCCGAGCAGGAACACCAGCAGGATCGCCAGCGCGAAGCACATCTCGCGCAGGATCACCTGCCGCTGCCGCGCGACCGGCACATGCTTGAGCGCCGACAGGAACAGCGGCACGTTGCCGAGCGGGTCCATCACCAGGAACAGCAGGACGGCGGCGGAGAGGAAGGTCATGGCGCTATGGTAAGTGCGCCGCCGTTTCGCAGATACGGGTGGAAAACCTCAGGCCGCCGTCGTCATTGCGAGGAGCGCAGCGACGAAGCAATCCAGTAACAACGCTTGATCTGGCTGCGCTGCTGGATTCGCTGCGCTCGCAATGACGATTTGAACGTGCGCAGTTGCTGTCCGGTCGACTTGCAATGACGAAGTGGGGCTAGAGGATTTCCTCGTACAAGTCCCGCCACTGCGGATTCATCGCTTCGATCAGCGCCAGCTTGCGTGCCCGGCTGCCGCCCTTGATCTGCTTTTCGCGCGTGATCGCGCTGTCCATCGTCTCGTGCATTTCGTGCCAGACCAGTACCTTGCAGGCGTATTTCCGGGTGAAACCGGCGACTTCGCCGTGCCTGTGTTGCCAGATGCGCGCGATGAGATCGGAGGTCACGCCGACGTAGAGCGTGCCATTACGAGCACTGGCCATGATGTAGACGCAAGGGTGCTTCATGCGACGTCGTTACCCGATCCGACGGCAGGACTGGATTGCTTCGTCGCTGCGCGCCTCGCAATGACGAATGAGTCGGACTGATCTACTGAAGCCGTCATTGCGAGGAGGCCGCAGGCCGACGAAGCAATCCAGTCCCGTGGCCGATCCGGCTATCCGTCCGGAAGCGGTCTCAGCT
>DASSVA010000102.1:0-4625 GCA_035706385.1 Solimonas sp.
CGCGAGGGGCTGAACGTCCATCAAGGCCGGATCACGTACAAGGCGGTCGCCGACGTGCTCGGCTACGACTACCGCTCGCCGCAGGAAGCGCTGAAGGCTTAGCTCTTTCTCGGGCTGTGACGCTTTCTCCCTCTCCCCGCGTGCGGGGAGAGGGAATCTGTCGGGAGGCGAATCGCGTTTTCTGCCTCGCCGCTTTTCGCCTTCCCTGCGTGCGGGTCAAGGCGGCCGACATGGCGGCAAATGTAAAGCGCGGGCGGTGGCGGACTTGTTAAGTTCCGCCCATTGCCGGACCAGGGGAATCGTCATGGGTCGACGCTCGATGCGCACTTCACTCTCGCTTGCCGCGGCGTCGCTGCTGTTCAGCGCGGCGGCCAGCGCGCAGGATGCGGCGACCGCCGATGCCGCTGCGCCGCTGCCGACGATCCCGGTCGGTTCCGATCAGCCGCCGCCGGTGCCGGCCACGGCGGCCGGCGACGATCAGCAGGGGCTTGCCGAGATCATCGTCACCGCGCAAAAGCGCGAGCAGTCGCTGCACGACGTGCCGCTGTCGGTGACCGCGGTCGGTGCCGCGCAGCTGCAGGACATCAATGCGTCCGATCTGACCGACGTCGCGCTGTACGTGCCGAACGCGCGCGTCAGCACCGCCGATCAAGGCTCGCCGCAGGTATTCATCCGCGGCTTCGGCACCAATACGTTCAATCCGAGCTTCGAAAGCTCGGTCGGTTTCGTCGAGGACGAGATCTTCTACGGCCGCGGCGCGTATTTCACCGAGGCGATGTTCGACGTCGACCGCGTCGAAGTGCTGCGCGGCCCGCAAGGCACGCTGTTCGGCAAGAACACGGTCGCCGGCCTGTACAACGTCGTCACGGCGGGGCCGACGCAGCAGCTGTCGGCCAACGCGCGGCTCAGTTACGGCGAATACAACGAGCAGCATTACGAAGCCGGCATCGGCGGCATGTTCAATGACAGCTTCGGCGCGCGTCTCGCGGTGCTCGCGCAGTCGCGCGACGGTGAACTCGACAACACCTATCTCGATCGCGACGAGAACCGCACGCGCCAGAAGGCGGCGCGTATCAAGCTGCGCTATCTGCCGTCCGATGACGTGCAGATGGATTTCATGGCGCAGCGGTCGGCGACGCATCTGAACTTCTGGCCGTATCAGCTGTTCAATCTCGACAGCGGCACGCGCAGCTATCTCCAGTCGTTCGATCCGGATGTCGACGGCGACCCTTACAATTTCCGCACCGGCTTCGATACGCCCGGCTTCATCAGCAAGGGTTCGTCGACGGAGAGTCTGAAGACCGACTGGAACATCGGCGATCTCGGCGCGATCCACGATCTGCACGCCGTGCTGATCGGCGGCTACAGCAAGCTGTACATCAACCAGCTCAACGATCTGGACGTGTCGCCGGCCGATCTGCTCAAGCTCGACAATCACGAGCACTACAGCCAGACCACGGTCGAGCTGCGCTTCAACGGCCGCGCCGACAGTCTGTTCGGGCTCGGCCAAGGCGTCGACTTCGTCGCCGGCGCCTACTATTTCGACTCGCGCTACCGGCTGCTCGCGCGCATCGAGGCCGGCGACGATCTGGGTTCGTATCTGCTGACGCGCGATTTCGCGCAGCTCGCGACCGGCAATCTCGATGCGCCGCCGCTGACGCTGATCGATCTGCCGGGCTTCCCGATTCTCGGCGCGCTGCTGTCGCCGGTGATCGGCAACGACTACTACCAGTTCGACTACACGCAGCGCACGCGTTCCGAGGCGGCGTTCGCGCAGATGACATGGAATCTCGGCGAGCACTGGGCGCTGACGCCCGGCGTGCGCATCAATCACGAACACAAGGATCTCGAAACCGCCGGCACCGGCTGTCCGGCGAAAGGCGCGGCGTCGGCGATCTGCGTGACCAATCTGCTGCTCGGCGCCAACGACTACGACGTGCCGGGCAGCCGCGACGAGACCGATATCTCGCCGAAGGTCGCGCTGCAGTACATCTGGGACGAGAACCTGAATTTCTACACGAGCTACGCGCGCGGCTACAAGAGTGGCGGCTACAACTCGCTGTCGTATACCGGCGACGATCTGACGTTCAAACCGGAGAAGGCGGCGACCACCGAGGTCGGCTTCAAGAGCCGTCTGTTCCACCACACGCTGAACTTCAACACGACGCTGTACTACACCACGCTCGACAACCTGCAGGTGCTCGCGTTCGATGGCGCGACCACCAATGTCGGCAATGCCAGCGCGACCTCGCGCGGCCTGGAAACTGATTTCCAGTGGCTGACGCCGTGGCGCCTGCTGACGATCAATGGTTCGCTGGGCCTGATCGATGCCACTTACGATTCGTATCCGGCAGCACCGGCACCGGTTTCGTCGGGCATCAATGCCACGCAGAACCTGAAAGGCCGGCGTATCGCGTTCGCGCCGAAGCAGACCGCGACGATCACGCCGGTGCTGACAATCCCGATGCCGTGGAATCTGGCGCTGCGCATCGCCGGCGACGCGATCTTCCAGGGCGACCAGTACACCGACACCGATCTGGACCCGCATACGCACGTCGGCGGCTACTGGCAATACGCGGCACGCGTCAGCCTCAGCGATCAGAGCGAGTTCTGGTCGCTGACGCTCGGCGGCAGCAATCTCAGCGACAAGAAAGTGCTGAACCAGGCGACCGACGCCGTGCTGTTCCCCGGTTCGTATTACGCGCAGCAGGCGCCGGGCCGCCAGCTGTATGCGGCGCTGACGCTGAACTGGTGAAGGCGAACCTAAAGGCGGCCGGAAACTTTCCAGCGTCATTGCGAGGAGCCGAAGGCGACGAAGCAATCCAGCGGCACGGCTCGATCAGACGGCGTCACTGGATTGCTTCGTCGCTGCGCGCCTCGCAATGACGATGTCGTGGTGTTCAGCCTCTTCTCAGCGCACCGGCGCCGCGTCGAACGGCGTCTTGGCCTTGTACTCGCAGAGGTCGACGATCGGGCAGCGTCCGCATTCCGGCTTGCGCGCCTTGCAGATGTAGCGGCCGTGCAGGATCAGCCAGTGGTGCGCATCGCGCTTGAATTCGTCCGGCGTCACCTTCAGCAGCTTGTCTTCGACCTTGCGGACGTTCGCGCCGGGCGCGAGGCCGGTGCGATTGGCGACGCGGAAGATATGCGTGTCGACCGCGATCGTGTGTTCGCCGAACGCGGTGTTGAGGACGACGTTGGCGGTCTTGCGGCCGACGCCGGGCAGCGCTTCGAGCGCCTCGCGGTCGCGCGGCACTTCACCGCCGTGCCGTTCGAGCAACTGCTGGCATAAACCGATGACGTTCTTCGCCTTGGTCTGATACAGGCCGATCGTCTTGATGTAATCGCGCAGACCCGCTTCGCCGAGCGCGAGGATCGATTGCGGCGTGTTGGCGACCGGAAACAGGCGCGCGGTCGCCTTGTTGACGCCGACATCGGTCGCCTGCGCCGACAGCACGACCGCGACCAGCAGCTCGAACGGCGTCGTGTAACGCAGCTCGGTCGTCGGCGCCGGATTGCGCTCGCGCAGGCGGCGGAAGATTTCGGCGCGCCTGGCGGCGTTCATCGCCGCTCCGGTTTGCGCGCGGCCGCCAGCGCACGCGCGAGCGGATCGGCCGCTTGTGGTGCGTCGCCGGCGTCGGCCGATCGCGTTCCGGCCTTCAGCATCGCCTTGCGGCGTACGCGCTCGGCTTCGCGTTCCTGTGTGCGGCGCCGCAGGCGCAGCTTGCGCGCCTTCACGCGCCGGCGGACGACGGCATCGTCGAACGGCTGCTGCGCGACCGCGCGCATCTCGATGCAGTCGACCGGGCATGGCGGCAGGCAGCGCTCGCAACCGATGCACTCGCGCGCGATGACGGTGTGCAGCCAGCGTTCGGCGCCGACGATCGCGTCGGTCGGGCAGACCACGAGGCATTTCGCACAACCGATACAGCGGGCCTCATCGATCAGCGCGACGCGGAACGAGCTATTCGTCATTGCGAGGAGCATAGCGACGAAGCAATTCAGTAGCACAGCCAGAACAGGCGGCGAAGCTGGATTGCTTCGTCACCTTCGGTTCCTCGCAATGACGATTTTTCACTTCACCTTCATTCCAGGCTCGGCACCATCGTCCGGCGCGAGCAGGAACGGCCCGCCGCGCTCGTCGCTGGCGGCGAGCACCATGCCTTCGGACATGCCGAATTTCATCTTGCGCGGTGCGAGATTGGCGACGCACATCGTCAGCCGGCCGACCAGCGTTTCCGGCGCGTATGCCGCCTTGATGCCGGCGAACACCTGACGCGTGCCGAGCGCGCCGAGATCAAGCTGCAGTCGCAGCAGCTTGTCGGCGCCTTCGACGTGCTCGGCCGCAGCGATCCTCGCGATGCGCAGGTCGACCTTGCCGAAGTCGTCGATGCCGATCGTCGCCGGCGCCGTTTCCGCCGTTGCCGCTTTGGACTTCGCGGCTTTTTTCGCCGGCGCGGTCGCGGCCGGCTTCGGCGCTTCGACCGGCGCGCCCGCGCGTTCCTCGTCGAGCATCGCCGCGATCGCGTTCGCGTCGATCCGCGTGATCAGCGGCGCGTACGCGCGGATCTGCTGGCCGAGCAAGGGCTTCTTCGCATCGTTCCATTCCAGCGGCGCGATGTTGA
>DASSVA010000103.1:0-4755 GCA_035706385.1 Solimonas sp.
GCGCGATTATTTCGGCATGCGCCTCGCGTTCTATCGCGGCGAAGACGGCACGGTGCGCTGTCTCGATGCGTTCTGTCCGCATCTCGGCGCCGACCTGTCGGCCGGCAAGGTGATCGGCAACGAACTGCAATGCCCGTTTCACAACTGGCAGTACGACGGCGCCGGCAAATGCGTGAAGATTCCGTACTGCGAGAAGATTCCGCCGAAAGCGAAGACGCGTTCGTTCGTCACGCGCGAGATGAACGACACGGTGCTGATCTGGTTCGATCCGGAACTCGGCGCACCCGATTACGAGATTCCGCCGCTGGCGGAATATTCACCGGCCGATGCGCAGGACTCGCGCGGCTGGACGAAAGGCTGGCGGCGCTTCCGCATCACGATCCGCACGCATCCGCGCGAAGTGATCGAGAACACCGTCGACAAAGGCCATCTGCTGCCGATCCACGGCTATGACGTCGACAAGTGGTTGCCGGTCTGGAACGGCCACATGACCGGCGAGCTGATGTGGGGCACGCATACGCGGCTCGCCGCCGACGTGCAGGACGACAAGCTCTACGTGCGCTCGATCAGCCACGGCCCGTCGTATCAGTACACCTGGCAGACGCAGGACTCGCAGCAGTTCGACTCGGCGATCCTCACCGCGTGGTGCCCGGTCGACGAGAACACGCTGGAGTACTGGTTCGGCGTGATCGTCAAAGCCAATGCCGCGGAGTTTCCGGCCGACATGCTCGAAGCGGCGGCGCAGGGCTATTGCGATGCCTCGTATCAGGCGTTCATGGAAGACGTCTACATCTGGGAGCGCAAGCTGTACCGGCCGGAGCCGATGCTGTGCGCGAACGACGGCCCGATCGCCAAGCTGCGGCGCTGGTACGCGCAGTTCTACACCGATCGTGCGAAGTTGCCGAAGGCGCTGCACAACCATAATCACGAATGGACGGTGCATGATCTGCGCGACCGGCAGGCCGAGGTCCTCGCCGCCCAGGAGGCCGAACCCGTGTCGGCCTGAACCAGACCGATTTGGGGACATGCGATGGCGAAGTGGGAATGCACGATCTGCGGACACATCTACGACGAGGAAAAAGGCGATCCGGACAGCGGCATCGCGCCGGGCACGCGCTTCGAGGACATCCCCGACGACTGGGTCTGCCCGGAATGCGGCGCCGGCAAGGACGCGTACGAGAAGATCGGGTAGCGCTCCGCAAGGAAAAGCAGAACGGATTCCCTCTCCCCATTGCGATGGGGAGAGGGTCAGGGTGAGGGGCAAATGCGATCCGCAAGCACTGACGCTCGATCAAGCTGCACGCCCCTCACCCCAACCCTCTCCCCGCTCGCGGGGAGAGGGGGCAGGTTCGGAGGAAAGACGATGAGCACGGATGACACGAGTGCGACCGGCCACGGCTCGCGCCGCGATTTCCTGCGCAAGCTCGCGCTGGCGTCGGCCGGCGCCGCGAGCGCAACGGCGAGCTTCGACCTGTCGGCCGCCGCGCCCGCGCCGCGCCGCGACATCCGTCACTGGGACGCGACGACCGACGTGCTGATCGTCGGTTCCGGCGCCGCCGGCATCGCCGCGGCGATCGAGGCGCGGCGCGCCGGCGCCGATGCGCTGGTGATCGAGAAATTCCACGTTCCCGGCGGCTCGTCGAGCCTGTCCGGCGGCGTCTGTTATTGCGGCGGCGGCACCGCGCTGCAGAAGGCGCTCGGCTTCGACGACACCGTCGAGGCGATGCACGATTACATGATCGCCGCGAGCGGCCTGCACGCCTCGCCTGACAAGATCCAAATCTATTGCGAGAACAGCGTCGCGCATTTCGACTGGCTGGTCGACAACGGCGTGCAGTACGCGCAGAAATTCTCCGACGAAAAGGAGATTTCGATTCCCGACGGCTCGCTGTATTTCTCCGGCAGCGAACGCGTCTGGCCGTATCGCGAAACGATCAGGCCGGCGCCGCGCGGCCACGTGCCGCCGTCGCCGCATCTGATCGGCGGCCGCGATCTGATGGCGGCGCTGACCGCGTCGGCGTTGAAGCTCGGCGCGACGCTGAAGGTTCGCGTGTCGGCCGAACGGCTGATCGTCGAAACCGATGGCAGCGTGTCCGGCGCGATCGTCGAGGAAAACGGCCAGCGCCTCAACATCCGCGCGAGAAAAGGTGTCGTGCTCGCGGCCGGCGGCTTCATTCACAACCGCGCGATGCTCGAATTGTTCGCGCCCGAGCTCGCCGCGTGTTCGGCGCCGTGGGGCCGCGCCGGCGATCTCGGCATCGGCATCCGGATGGGCATGGCCGCCGGCGGCGCGGTACTGCGGATGAACCAGGGCTTCGTGATCATCCCGATCTATCCGCCGGAGACGATCGTGCGCGGCATCATGGTCAACGAACGCGGCCAGCGCTTCGTGCCGGAGGACGGTTATTACGGCCTGCTCGGTCACGAGATCGCGTTCCACCAGAACGGCCGCGCGTGGCTGATCGCCGATCACGACATCGCGTTCGGCTGGGACGATTTCCGTCTGCCGGTTGCCGCGACCGCGCCGACGATCGCCGAACTCGAAGGCAAGCTGCGGATGCCGGCCGGCGCGCTGGTGCAGAGCGTCGACTATTACAACGCGCACGCATCGCGCGGCGACGATCCGCTGCTGCACAAGGCGGAGAAATACAACGTGCCGTTGCGCGCCGCGCCGTTCACCGCGTACGACCTGACGCTGCAGAACGTGTTCGCGCCGGTGCATACCTTCGGCGGCCTGCACACCAATATCGACGCGCAGGTCATCGACGCATTCGGCGACGTCATCCCCGGCCTGTACGCGGCCGGCCGCACCAGCGCCGGCATTCCGGTCGGTCCGTACATCGGCAGCGGCGTGTCGGTCGGCGACGCGAGTTATTTCGGTCGCCGCGGCGGCCGTCACGCCGCGTTGCGGCGCGCCTGAGGAACAGACGATGAAGACCGCCTTCGCTTTCCTCCTGCTGCTGACCGGCGCCGCGATCGCGCATGCCGCGCCGCCGGCCGATGCGCCGGTGATGGCGAGCACCAAGCCGGCTCTGAGCGGCGACGCCGCGCGCGGCCGCAAGCTGTTCTTCCAGTGCCGCACCTGCCATTACCCGGAAAAAGCCTACGGCAACCACAACGGCCCGAACCTGTACGGCATCTTCGGCCGCAAGGCCGGCACGCGCGAAGGCTACGAGCACTATTCCGAGGCGATGAAGAACGCCGGCTTCGTGTGGACGCCGCAGCTGCTCGACTTCTGGCTCGCGCACCCGGACACGTTCCTGCCGGACAGCAGCATGATCGTGTTCGCGACGACCGCGCAGGAACGCGCCGATCTGATCGCGTATCTGATGCAGTTCCACGATTGAGAATGTCCCATATCGTCATTGCGAGGAGGCCGAAGGCCGACGAAGCAATCCAGTGACGCGGCTCGATCGGGCCATGCACTGGATTGCCTGGGCGCGGCATGCCGCGCCCCTGCGCTCCTCGCAATGACGGTTGCCAAGAGCCAAACGCGAACGTCAGCTCAATCGCGATCCGGCGCGCCGAGCGGGAAATACGGACGGAACGGCCGCGCCTCGTCGACGCAGCGCGCGAACGACGGCCGCGCGAGCAGGCGCCGGCGATAGGCGATCACGTTCGCGAATTTCGCTGCGATCGCATGCGTCCAGTCGGCGTAGAACAGCGCCGGCGCCGCCGCGCAGTCGGCGAGGCTGAAGGCATCGCCGGCCGCCCATTCGCGTTTCGCCATCACGCCGTCGAGCCAGGCATACGCGGTTTCGAGCATCGCGCGCGCCTCGTTGACGCCGTACGGATCGCGGTCGGCTTGCGGGCGCAGCGCGTTGAAGACGACTTTCTGCTGCGGCGTCATCACGTAGTGGTCGAAGAAGCGGTCCATCATCCGCACGTCGAGCGCCGCCTGCGGATCGTCGGGAATCATCTTCACCGCGCCGGGATGGAAGCGCTGCAGGTGCTCGATGATGATCGTCGATTCGAGCACGACGCGGCCGTCGTCGACGAGCAGCGGAAATCGTTTCATCGGCCACAGCGCGGCGAGTTCGGCGTCGGCCTCGGGCTTGCCGAGCTGGCGATATTCGAACGCGATGCCGTTCTCGTGGAACGCGATCAGCGCCTTCTGGCAGTACGACGAGAACGGGTGTGCATACAGTTTCAGGGCCATGCCGGTGTCTCCTCAACCTTCGTCGAGCTTCGTCAGTGCAAGGGGCCGATCGCAATCGGCCCCTTGCTGACACGTCGAACGACGCCGGCGGCATTCGACATGCACCGCGAAAAGACGCGGTGTCAGTCGTTCAGCGCGAAACGCGGCGCGCGCCGGCGCGCGTCATGGCGCGATCTGCACCTCGAGCGCCCAGCCGCGGTTGGAACCGGCTTCGATGTAGTTCCAGTTGCCGGCGGCGTTGCTGCGCGTGCGCGGATCGATCCTGACCCGCTGTCCGGCCGGCAGCACGGCGACGATCGCCGCCTGCGAGCGCGGCTGCGTGCGCAGCGTCGTCGCCTGGCGCAGCGCGGGGAGCCCGTCTTCGGCCGCAGCCGGCGACGTCGGCATTGCCGTCGCACGCGGCAGCGCACGGTCGATCTGCGGCATCGGCGCGGCAACGGCGGCTGCCGGCAGCGCGCCCGGCGACGTCTGCGCGAAATCGCTGCCGATACGCGCGGCGATCGCGTCGATCGCGGCCGTGATGCCGCCGATCGACGCATCGGCATTGCGCGTCAGTGCATCGAAGCCGGCATACCGGTAGCGCGCATCGGCAGGCA
>DASSVA010000104.1:0-6233 GCA_035706385.1 Solimonas sp.
CACGACGACGTTCGCGCCGGCCTCGACCTTGGCGGTGAACAGCACCGCGCCGATGCCGGTCGTCACGCCGCAGCCGATGTAGCAGACCTTGTCGAACGGTGCGTCGTCGCGGATTTTCGCGAGCGCGATTTCCGGCATCACTGTGTAGTTCGCGAACGTCGAGCAGCCCATGTAGTGATGGATGGCCTTGCCCTTGTACGAAAAACGCGAAGTGCCGTCCGGCATCAGGCCCTGGCCCTGCGTCGCGCGAATCGCCGTGCACAGATTGGTCTTGTGCGAGGTGCAGCTCTTGCACTCGCGGCATTCCGGCGTGTACAGCGGGATGACGTGATCGCCTTTTTTCAGATGCTTCACGCCGGGGCCGACGTCGACGACGATGCCCGCGCCTTCATGGCCGAGGATGCTCGGAAACAGACCTTCCGGATCGGCGCCGGACAGCGTGTACTTGTCGGTGTGGCAGATGCCGGTGGCTTTCAGCTCGATCAGCACTTCGCCGGCCTTCGGGCCATCGAGCTGCACGGTTTCGATCGTCAGGGGCTTGCCGGCCTCGAAGGCGACGGCGGCGCGGACATCCATGGGCAAAGCTCCGGATTGGGGAGAAAGGCGGTCATTGTAAACAGCGCATCCCGCACGGTGGTGGTGTCCGGAACCTGAATTCATCGTCATTGCGAGGAGGGCCGAAGGCCGACGAAGCAATCCGGCGATGTCGCCCGGTTCGTCCGTGCCGCTGGATTGCTTCGCCGCCGCGCGGCTCGCAATGACGGTGCCTTTCGCGGTGTCGGGCGGGGCGGGTGACGACCCGGGGCTTATAATGCCGGCATGCCAGATTCCATCGATTACGACGCGCTGTCCGAAGCGCTCGCCCGCATCGACCACGGCGACGATGCCGCCGAATATCACGGCGCGCTGTGCGGCGCGCTGTGCGTCGCCAAGGCCGAGCAGATCGATCTGATGCGCCTGATCGAACACGACGCGCAGGCGGTGCCGAACGACGCGCAGGCGCGCGCAGTGCTGGTGGCGTTGCGCGACGCGACGGTCGACGCGCTGCAGGACAGCGACATGCGCTTCGACCTGTTGTTGCCCGACGACGACACGGCGCTGGTGCCGCGCGTGCGCGCGCTCGGCGCGTGGTGCGAAGGTTTCCTGTTCGGCCTCGCCAGCCGGCCGGGTCTCGATCTGCGCAAGCTGTCGGAAGAAGCGCAGGAGATCGTCCGCGACTTCACCGAGTTCACGCAGGCCGCGGTCGGCGACGAGGACGACGCCAACGTCGAAGAGACGGCGTACGCGGAGCTCGTCGAATACGTGCGCGTCGGTGCGCAACTGCTGTACATGGAACTGCACCCGCGGCCGACGCTCGATCCGGCCGAATCGAACCAACTGCATTGAGACGCGTCATGAAACCTGAAACCGGACAGCTCAAGGAATACGCCCGTCGCCGCGCCGAACTGATGAAGCGCATCGGCCGCGACGGCGTCGCGATCATTCCCGGTGCGCGCGAGGTCGTGCGCGCGCGCGATACGCATTACAAGTTCCGCCAGGACAGCGACTTCAAGTACCTCAGCGGCTTCGTCGAGCCGGACGCGGTGCTGGTGCTCGCGCCGGGCCGCAAGGCTGGCGGCCACGCCGCCGAGTTCGTGATGTTCGTCCGCGAGCGTGATGCCGATCTGGAAATCTGGCACGGCCGCCGCGCCGGCCCGCAAGGCGCGGTGCGCGATTACGGCGCCGACGAGGCGTTCACGATCGACGCGTTCGCGACGCAGCTGCCGCAGCTGCTGGGCGGCCGCAAACAGGTCCATTACACGATGGGCGAACATCCGCATCTCGACGCGACGGTCGCCGCCTGCGTGCGCGAGATTCGCGAAGTGTCGCGCCGCGGCGCCGCGGCGCCGACCGACTTCGTCGCGCTCGAAACCAGCCTGCACGAGATGCGGCTGAAGAAGTCCGCCGCCGAACTGAAGCTTCTCGCGCGCGCGTGCGAGCTGAGCGCCGAGGCGCATTGCATCGCGATGCGCAAGGCCCGCGCCGGTGTCAACGAATGGCAGATCGGCGCGGAGATCGAATCGCATTTCGCGCGCAACGGCATGGAGCCCGGCTACGGCTCGATCGTCGGCGGCGGCGACAACGCCTGCATCCTGCATTACGTCGAGAACAATCAGCCGCTCAAGGACGGCGATCTGTTGCTGATCGATGCCGGTGGCGAACTCGACGGCTATACCGCGGACATCACGCGCACGTTCCCGGTCAACGGCAAATACAGCAAGGCGCAGCGCGCGGTTTACGAGATCGTGCTGGCGGCGAACAAGGCGGCGATCAAGACGCTGAAGGTCGGCGAATCGGTCGGCAAGCCGCATGAAGTCGCGACACGCATTTTGACCGAAGGGCTGATCGATCTCGGCCTGCTGAAAGGCAAGGCCAGGGATCTGATCAAGGCCGGCCGGCAGCGCCAGTTCTACATGCATGGCACCGGCCACTGGCTCGGCATGGACGTGCACGATGTCGGTCGCTACAAGCTCGACAGTGCGTATCGCAGGTTCGAGGCCGGCATGGTGATGACGGTCGAACCGGGTTTGTACATCGCGCCGGGCACCAGGGGCGTCGACCCGAAATACTGGGGCATCGGCATCCGCATCGAGGACGACGTCGTGGTCACCGAGCAGGGACCGCGCGTGCTGACCGGCGGCGTGCCGAAGGACGTCGGCGAGATCGAAAAGCTGATGGCGGCGTAAAGCGTTAACCGCAGATTGCGCAGATTGCGAAGAAAGAATCTTCTGAAGATTCGCTTCTCATGTCTGCGGAAATCTGCGTAATCTGCGGTTGAAAAGCCAATTTCATGTCAGACGGAATGTTGGACGTCGCGATCATCGGTGGTGGCCTCGTCGGCGCCAGTCTCGCCGCCGGCCTCGCGCCGCCCGGTCGACGCGTCGCGCTGATCGAGGCCGCGGAACCGCCGGCGTCGGCGCCGAGCTGGGACGAACGCTGCATCGCGATCAATCATGCGAGCCGGCAGATCTTTGCCGCGCTCGGGGTCTGGGACACGCTGGCGCCGGAAGCCGCGCCGATCGTCTCGACGCATATTTCCGAACAGGGCCGTTTCGGCGTCGCGCGCTTCACGGCGGCCGAGGCCGGGCTCGATGCACTCGGCTACAACCTGCCACTGCGCGCGATCGGCCAGACGCTGTGGGCGCGCATGCTCGCGCTCGGCGCGACACAGCTTTATTGCCCGGCGCGGCTCGACGCGCTGACGGTCGCCGACGACGCGATCGAATTGCGACTGGCCGACGGCACGCCGCTGCGCGCGCGGCTGGTGATCGCCGCCGACGGCGCCGGTTCGCGGGTCCGCGAACTGCTCGGCGTCGGCAGCGAGCGCCGCGATTACGAACAGTCGGCGATCGTCACCGCGGTACGCACGCGCCGGCCGCATCGCGGCTGCGCGTACGAGCGGTTCACGCCGGACGGGCCGATCGCGCTGCTGCCGAAAGGTGCGGAGTCGAATCGCTGTTCGCTGGTCTGGACGACGCCGGCCGCACAGGCCGAGGCGCGCATGGCGTGGCGCGACGAGGTGTTCATCGCGCATGCCGAAGCGGCGTTCGGCGAGCGGCTCGGCGAATTCGTCGAACTCGGCCGAAGGCAGGCGCATCCGCTCGCGCGCGTGATGAGCGGCGAGCTGCATGCGCCGCGCGTGCTGTTCGCCGGCAATGCCGCGCAGTCGTTGCATCCGGTCGCGGCGCAGGGCTTCAATCTCGGTCTGCGCGACGTCGCGGCGGTGATCGAGACGCTCGCCGACGCCGGCAATGATTGCGGCGGCGAGGCGGTGCTGCAGCGCTACGCCGCGCAACGCCAGCAGGACCGGCAGCGCGTCGCCGATTTCACCGATCGCATCGTTCGCGTGTTCTCGAATCGCGTGCCGGGCCTGCGCGGCCTGCGCCATCTCGGCCTGCTCGCGCTCGACCTGGCGCCGCCGCTGAAGCAGGCGGTGATGTGGCAGAACCTCGGGTTCGGCGCCGCGCCGCCGCGGCTCGCACGGGACGGATCATGAGTGTCGACTGCGATGTCGCGATCGTCGGCGGCGGCCCGGTTGGCGCGGCAGTCGCGATCGGCCTGTCGCAGCGCGGCTTCGACGTGCGGCTGCTCGACCGCCGCGGCCCGACGCCGCGGATTGTCGCCGACGGCGACGACTACGATCTGCGCGTCTACGCGCTGTCGCCATCGTGCATCGCGTTCCTCGACCGGCTCGGCGTCTGGCGCGGGATCGCCGCGATCCGCAGTGCGCCGTACCGGCGGATGCAGGTCTGGGAGGACGATCCGGACGCGGCGCTGTGCTTCGATGCCGCCGACGTGCGGCTGCCGGCGCTCGGCGAGATCGTCGAAAGCGGGCTGCTCGCCGAATGCCTGTGGAAACATCTGCCCGACGGCGTGGCGCGGTCGGGGATGCAGGTCGCCGATATCGACTGCGACGACGATGCGGCGACGCTGCGATTCGACGGCGGCGGCCTGCGCGCGCGCCTCGTCGTGATCGCCGAAGGTCGCGATTCGCGTTTGCGCACGCGGCTCGGCATCGAATCGGTCGACGGCCAGTACGAACAGACCGCCGTCGTCTGCCATGTCGCGACCGAGCGGCCGCATCAGTACACCGCGTGGCAGCGATTCCTGCCGACCGGACCGCTGGCGTTCCTGCCGCTCGCCGACGGCCGTTCGTCGATCGTCTGGTCGTCGAGCGAGGCGGCGAGCGTGCTCGCGCTCGACGACGACGATTTCCGGCGCGCACTCGGCGACGCCAGCCAGCATCGCCTCGGCCGCATCGTCGCCGGCACGCGTCGCGTCAGCTTCACGCTCGGTCTGCAGCACGCGCAGACCTATGTCGCGCCGCGCGCGGTGCTGGTCGGCGACGCCGCGCACGTCATCCATCCGCTCGCGGGGCAGGGCGTCAATCTCGGTTTTGCCGATGCCGAGGCGCTGATCGACACGCTCGCCACGACGCGCGACGCCGGTCGCGATTTCGCTTCCGCGCGCGCACTCAAGCGTTACGAACGCACGCGTCGCGCCGACGTGATCGATATGCTGGCGGCGACCGACGGACTGTATCGCGCATTCCGCGTGCCGCTGCCGGGGCTCGCGCGGCTGCGCAGCGGCGGTTTCGCCGCGCTCAACGCGATCAGTCCTCTGCGTCGTGAACTGGTGCGACGCGCGATCGGTTTGCGCTGATTATTGAAGAGGGAGTCCGCGATGTCCGAATCCGAACGAAATCCAGACGCGCCGCTCGAAATCACGGCTTTCACGGTGTCGGCGGAGTCGCTCGATCTGGTTCCGGCGTCGCGCCAGCGGCAATGGATGGACGACAGTCCGGGGCGCTTCGCGTATCGCTGTCTGCCGCTGGTGATCGCCAACCAGCATGGCTGGGATCTGCTGTCGCCGGCGACGTTCACCGCGCGCTGGCGCGGCGGTGTCGCGCTCGACGACATCGAACTGCAGTTCGACGGCGAGCCGAGCAGCTACGTCAGCACGCATTTCGGCAGCGGTATCCTGACGTTCTCGCTCGGCCATCTGTTCCGCACGTCGCCGGGCGTCAATCTCTGGATCAAGGGGCCGAGCAACCGGCCGAAGGACGGCGCATCGCCGCTCGAAGGCATCATCGAGACGGACTGGTCGCCGTACACGTTCACGATGAACTGGCAGCTGACGCGCCCCGGCCTCGCGGTGCGGTTCGAGCGCGGCGAGCCGGTCGCGACGCTGGTGCCGGTCGAGCGCGGCTATCTCGCCCGCTTCACGCCGCAGGTGCGGCCGGTCGCCGACGACCCGGCGCTCGCGGCGGAGTTTTCGGCGTGGAGCCGTTCGCGGCGAGCCTTCAACACCGCGCTTGCCGAGGCCGATCCGGAAGCCGCGAAGCGCGGCTGGCAGCGCTCTTACATGAAAGGCGAAGACGGCAGCGGCATGGCATTCGCCGAACACGAGACCAAGCTCGGCCTCGCACCGTTCACGCCGCCGAAGCCTTGATCCGAATCTGGCCGCCCGCGCTATTGCGGGACGGCGCAGCCCGGACCGACGGCGACGTTGTCGGCGTCGCGAATCTCGATCAGCGGCTGCTGCTTGTCATCCTCATCGGTCGTCTCCGTATTCGCCAGCACGTCGTCCGGTGACGAACTGCCGGCGACGAGCGCCGACGCGTCAGCATCGCTGACCGGCGGTGGCGGTGGCGGTGGTGGTGGCGGTGGTGGTGGCGGTGGTGGCGGTGGCGG
>DASSVA010000105.1:0-4699 GCA_035706385.1 Solimonas sp.
CGCTCCTGCATTCAGCGATAGAACCACGCGGCGATCGTGCGCGCCGCGACGAACACCCCGAGGCCGATCAGCACGACGCCCATCGCGTGATCGATGCGGTGCGCGTGGCGCCGCAGCGCGCGGCGCAAACCGGCATGCGACAACAGCAGCGCGAGCGTCGCGAACCAGCCGAACGTCGCCAGTGGCAGCCACGCCGCGAGCAGCCACATCAGCGTCGGCGCGATCGGTCCGCTGACGACGGCGGTGAACAGCGCGACGAAGAACAGCGTCGCTTTCGGATTCAGTACATTGGTCGCCAGGCCGGTCGCGAAATGGCGCCGCCAGCTGCCGAAGCTGTCCGCCGTCGGCGCCGCGTCCGCCTCGCTGTCCGGCAGCGCTTGCGCGCGCAACGCCTTGCCACCAATCCAGATCAGGAAGCCCGCGCCGGCGAGCGCGATCAGCCACAGCGCCGCCGGCCAGGTGCGCGTCAGCCAGCTCAGCCCGAACAGGCCATAACCGACGTGGAACAGGATGCCGCTGCCGATGCCGGCGGCGGTCCACAGTCCGGCGGCGCGGCCGTGCGCGAGCGACTGGCGCGTGACGATCGCGAAATCCGGACCGGGACTGACGACGCCGAGCGCATGCGCGGCGGCGACCGCCCCGAACACCGCCAGGCCGCTGGCCGCCATCAGAGTGCGTACGTCGCGTCGAGGTAGGCGAGAATCTTCGCCGACTCGAACATCTCGCTGCCGGTGTTCGGATCGATCAGGTACGGCACCTGTACGTGGCCGGCGCGCGCGAGCAGCGCCGTGCGGTTGCGCGACGTGCCTTGTTCGCTCTTGAACCAGCGATCGCGCACCGCCGGTGGGCCGATGTCCTTCGGCGCGCCTTTGCCGGTGCTGCGCAGCAGATACGGCAGTTCGAGCTCGCACAGCCGTTCGCGGACCAGCCGCGAATACGGACTCGTTTCGAAACTGTACAGCTCCAGCGGCTGCGCGGCGGATCGCGACGGTCGCGCGCGCAAGCCCTGGCCGAACTGCGCGGCGCTGGCCAGCGATGAGCTCGTGACTTTCAGCGCGCGCATCAGACCGCGCGCGCTGCCGATCCGGCCGTCGTAGGTCTGCGCGAGGTATTCGACGATATCAGCCGATTCGTAGAGCGTGCGGCCGGTGTTCGGATCGACCAGCAGCGGAAACTGCGTTTTGCCGCCGATCGCGAGCGCCTGTTCGCGAAAGCGCCGGCCGTTCTTCGGGCACGGATGGATGACGGCGTCGAGATCGAGTCCGGTCAGCGTCTCGCGGACCAGACGGCAATACGGGCAGGCTTCGATGTCGTAGAGCTGCAGCGGCTGCGCCGGCTGGCGGCGTGCCGGCCGGAACGCGACGCTGCCGCGCCAGCCGGCGGCACTGCTGACGAGTACGGAACGGCCGATCGCGAGGGCGCGCATGAAGGTTTCCGGCGGAACACAGGCGTTCTTTTTAAACGCTTTGCGCGGTTCCCGCATCTATTCGCCAAACCGGGGAACGATGCGATGACCGCGACGACATGGAACGTGCTGGCGAATGCGACAGGCCCTAAGCTGCCGTCCCGGGCGCTTGCGGTCGTCGCGAAAGGGGTGCGGATGGCATCGGCGGTGAACGAGATCAGCGACGGCGAATGCGTGACGCGCGCGGTCGGCGGCGACACGCGGGCGTTCGAAACGCTGTACCGCCGTCACGTCGGCCGCATTTTCGGCCTGTGCCTGCGGCTCGTCGACGGCGACCGCGCCAAGGCCGAGCAGCACACGCAGGATGCGTTCGTGCGCGCCTGGGAAAAGCTTGCGAGCTTTCGTGGCGACGCGCAGTTCTCGACCTGGCTGCACCGGCTGACCGTCAACCTCGTGCTCGGCGAGCATCGCCTGCTGAAGCGCTGGGTGACGTTCGACGAAACGGCCGGCGGCGGCGAAGATGGCGCTGACGGCGACGCGGCGCTCGGCGAGCATCCGCAGCAGCGCGTCGGCGAGCGTCTCGATCTCGAGCGCGCGCTGGCAAAATTGCCGAACGGTGCGCGCGCGGTGCTGTTGCTGTACGACGTGGAAGGCTATGCGCACGAGGAAATCGCCGAGCTGACCGGCATCGCCGTCGGCACGTCGAAAGCGCAGCTGCATCGCGCGCGCCGACTGATGAGGGAGATGCTGTCATGAACCGTCAACCGCTGGATCACGATGTCGACGACGACGCGCCGGTCGCCGGCCTGCGCGGCCTCGATCTCGACGTGCAGCCGTCGCGCGATCTGTGGCCGGGCATCGCCTCGAAGCTCGCGCCGCGCCGCCGCCGTTTCGGCGCGAACGGCTGGATGAGCCTCGCCGCGGCGGCCTGCGTGGTCGCGATCGTCGGCCTCGCCGTCGTGCAGCCGCCGCGACCGCAGGGCACGACCGATACCGCCGTCGGCGAGACCGCGTTCGCCGCGCCGAACCTGCGCGCGGCGGCCGGCAGTCGCGCGCTGGTCAAGGCCAATCTGCAGCTGTCGCGCAATTCGGCGGCGCAGATTCGCCGCGCGCTCGAGCAGGACCCCGATTCCCCGTCGCTGCGTCGCCTGCTGCTGACGACCGAAAGTCGCAGCGACGAACTGCACCGCATGCTGGCGGCGCAGACGACCTGATTTTCCGGAGCAAGCACCATGTACCGATCGATCCGATTCCATCACGCCGCCGCGCTGCTGCTGGCGATCCTGGCCGGCACCGCCGCGCCGGCGAGCCGCGCCGGCGAGCGCACGGCGATCCACGAGACGCGCGCGCTGGCCGCCAGCGGCAAGCTGTCGGTCAACAACATCGCCGGCACGATCGTCGTCCGCGGCTGGGATCGCAATGAAGTCGCGATCAGCGGCACGCTCGGCGAGGATGTCGAAAAGCTCGACATCAGCGGCGACGCCGGCCATCTCAGCGTCGTCGTCCGCTATCCGAGCCGCACGCACGGCAACGTCGACGACACCCAGCTCGAACTGCGCGTGCCGGCGCGCGCGCAACTGTCGATCGACGCGGTCAGCGCCGACGTGCAGGTCAGCGACAGCAGCGGCGACATCGACGCCAAGAGCGTCAGCGGCGACGTGCGACTCGATGTCGGCAGCGGCCGGATCAAGGCGAGCACGGTCAGCGGCGACCTCAGCGTGCGCGCGCCTTCGTATCAGACCACGCTGAATTCGGTCAGCGGCGACCTGACGGCATCCGGCGTGCGCGGCAGCCTGAGTGCCGACACGGTGTCCGGCGATCTGTCGCTCGACGGCGGACGCTTCACGACGCTCAAGCTGCAGAGCGTGTCCGGCGATCTGAATCTTCAGCTCGATCTCGACGACGGCGGCACGCTCAATGCCGAAACCCTGTCCGGCGACATCGAGCTGCGCCTGCCGAAAATGCCGGACGCGAAGCTGACGATGAAGACGTTCAGCGGCGAACTGCGCAACGGCTTCGCCGGCACTGGCGGCGACGACGAAGTGCGCACGCTGACGACGACGCTCGGCAGCGGCAAGGGCGAGATCGATCTGCACAGCTTCAGCGGCGACATCGACGTTTCCGGCAACAAGCGCTGAAAAGCCGGGACGCCGCGCAAAAAAAACGGGGCCGTCACGGCCCCGTTTTGCATCGAGCGGTATCCGGCGTCAGTGGCGGAAGTGGCGGATGCCGGTGAACACCATCGCCATGCCGGCCTCGTCGGCGGCGGCGATCACTTCGGAGTCGCGCATCGAGCCGCCCGGCTGGATCACCGCGGTGATGCCGGCCGCGGCGGCGGCGTCGATGCCATCGCGGAACGGGAAGAACGCATCGGACGCCATCACCGAACCCGGCACTTCGAGCTTCTCGTCGCCGGCCTTGATGCCGGCGATCTTCGCGGAATAGACGCGGCTCATCTGGCCGGCGCCGACGCCGATCGTCATCCGCTCGCGCGCATAGACGATCGCGTTCGACTTGACGAACTTGGCGACCTTGTACGCGAAGATCAGATCGTGCAGCTCGGTTTCGCTCGGCGCGCGTTTCGTCACGACCTTGAGCCGGTCGCGCGTGACGATCAGATCGTCGCGATCCTGCACGAGCAGGCCGCCGGCGACCCGCTTGTAATCGAACGCCGGCGCGCGCTCGGCCGGGAACGCGCCGCATTCGAGCAGGCGCACGTTCTGCTTGGCGGCGACCGCGTGCTTCGCGGCCTCGCTGATGCGCGGCGCGACGATGACTTCGACGAACTGGCGCTCGACGATCAGCTTCGCGGTCTCGCCGTCGAGTTCGCGGTTGAACGCGATGATGCCGCCGAACGCCGAGGTCGGATCGGTGCGGAACGCGCGCTCGTATGCGTCGCGGATGCCGGATTCATTGACCGCGACACCGCAGGGATTGGCGTGCTTGACGATCACGCAGGCCGGCTTGCCGAACGACTTCACGCATTCGAGCGCGGCGTCGGCGTCGGCGATGTTGTTGTAGCTGAGTTCCTTGCCCTGGATCTGCACCGCCGCGGCGATCGTGCCGGATTCGGCGTTGCGCTCGCGGTAGAACGCGGCGCGCTGATGCGGATTCTCGCCGTAACGCATGTCCTGCAGCTTGTCGAACTGCAAGCCGAAGACTGGTGCGAACGCATCGCGCGTGCCGTCGTCGTGCAGGCCCGACAGATATGCCGCGACCGCGGCGTCGTAGCGCGCGGTCAGTGCGTAGGTCTTGGTCGCGAGGCGGAAGCGCGTCGCGTGCGTGGTGCCGCCG
>DASSVA010000106.1:0-3771 GCA_035706385.1 Solimonas sp.
GGCGCGACCCGCAAACGTCGAGGTCGCGCCGAAGCGGCGCTCTTACAGATTCGGTTCGTGGCGAACGCGCCGCCTCAGTTCACCTTCACCAGCAGCGCCTGAATGCCGCTCGATTCCAGACGCGACATCGTCGCCTGCACATGCGACCAGTTGCTGTCCGGGCCGATCCGCACGCGGTAGAACGTGTTCTTGCCGTCGATCGTCACGCTCTCGATCCGCGACTCGACGCCGAGCAGCGCGAGGCCCGCTTTCTGCTTCTCCGCTTCGCTCTGCGAGCGGAACGATGCGACCTGGATGATGTAGCTGCCGGTGTTGCCGGCAGCCGCGCCGGCCGGCGTCGCCGGGTTCGACGGTGCCGGCGTGCTCGGCGGCTTCGACGATTTCACCGCGTCGTTCGGCAGCACGACTTCCTGGTTCTTGAGGATTTCGTAGAACGTGAAGCGTTCCTTTTCCTTCGGCGGCAGCGACAGCGCCGGCGGCTTCTTGTCGGCGCGGCGCGGCTTGTCGCCATCGTCGTCGGATCGCGTCGGCGTGCCGCCGTCCGCCGGTCCGTTCAGCGCCGGCGCCGGCTGGCGGATATAGACGAACGCGGCGACCGTCAGTCCGAACGAAAGGCCGGCGATCAGCCAGATCCAGCCGGGCACGCCGCTGTTGCGGCTCCGGTTCTTGCGGGCGGGACGGCGGCTGCCGCCGCCGCGCGGTGCGTAATCGCGGGACATGCTCGGGTTCGATCGATCCTGATGACGTGAAGCGTGACGCGCAGTGTGTCATGCGCGCGCCGCCGCCGACAGCACCTACATCTTCTCTGGCGCCGACACGCCGAGAATGTCGAGGCCGCTGGCCAGCACCTGTCGCGTCGCGGCGATCAGCGCGAGACGCGCGTTCTGCAGTTCGCGATCGTCGTCGACGAGGAAGCGGTGCACGTTGTAGTAGCTGTGCAACGCTTCGGCGAGATCCTTCAGGTAGAACACGACGGTGTGCGGCGTATACGCGGCGGCTGCCTTGCGCAGCATCTCGGGATAACGCGTCAGCAGCGTCAGCAGTGTTTTTTCATGTTCGGTGTCGAGCCGTGCGAGCGATGTGCCCGCGTCCTCGGCTTTCCACGTGCCACCCTTCTCGGCGAGCTGCTCGAACACGCGGCAGATCCGCGCGTGCGCGTACTGCACGTAGTAGACCGGATTGTCGTTCGATTGCGAACGCGCGAGGTCGATGTCGAATTCGAGGTGCTGATCGTGCGAGCGCGTCAGATAGAAGAAGCGCGTCGCGTCGGTGCCGGCCTCGTCGATCAGGTCCTGCAGCGTCACGAAGTTGCCGCTGCGCTTGCCCATGCGGCCGCTCGACAGCGTGACGAACTGGATCAGCTGCACGTTCAGCGCGTCGCGGCGTTCGGTCAGCGCCTCGATCGCCGCGCGCACGCGCGCGATGTAACCGTGGTGATCGGCGCCCCAGACGTCCATCAATGTCGGCCAGCCACGATCGAGCTTGTCGACGTGGTACGCGAGGTCGTTGCAGAAATACGTCGCCGCGCCGTCGGCCTTGATCAGTACGCGGTCCTTCTCGTCGCCGAACGCTTCGGTGCGCATCCACAGCGCGCCGTCCTTCTCGTAGGTGAGGCCCTTGTCCTTGAGGCGCTGCATCGCCTTGCCGACGAAGCCCGACTGCACGAGCGCGGCTTCCGACGACCACTGGTCGAATGCGACGTTGAAGTCGGCGAGCGTTTTTTTGATGACGCCGAGCTGATCGGCGAGCGCGGTCTGCTTGATCGTCTCCCAGCCGTCGCCGAGCAGGGCGCGCGCGCGCACGATCAGCGTGTCGGCATACGCTTCCTGCTGCAGCTTGATGCGGTCCTTGTCGGCGTCGCTCGCGCCGTCCGGCACCTGCGGTTCGGCGTCGAGGCCGGCCAGCACCGCGGCCGCGTCGCGCTTCAGCGTGTCGCCGACCGCGTCGCGGAGCTGCTGTGCGGTGCGCTTGATGTAGTCGGCCGGATAGCCGCGCTTCGGGAACGGCAATGTTTCGCCGCACCGTTCGAGATAGCGCAGCCACACCGAGATCGCGAGGATGTCGACCTGCCGGCCGGCGTCGTTGATGTAGTACTCGCGCCAGACGGTCCAGCCGGTTGCCTTCAGCAGCTTGGCGATCGAATCGCCGTACGCCGCGCCGCGGCCATGGCCGACGTGCATCGGCCCGGTCGGATTGGCCGACACGAACTCGACGAGGATGCGGCCCTTGCTGCCGGAATCGTCGCGGCCGTAATTCGCGCCCTGCGCGAGCACGTCGGCGACGACGTTCTGGAACGCGGCCTGCTGAAGAAAGAAGTTGATGAAACCCGGTCCGGCGATTTCGGCTTTGGCGACGTGCGCCGACGCCGGCAGCGCGGCAAGGATCGCTTCGGCGACCGCGCGCGGCGGCTTGCCGAGCGGCTTGGCGAGCTGCAAGGCCAGATTGGTCTGGAAGTCGCCAAATTTCGGATCCCTGGTCGCATCGAGATTGATCGCCGGTCGCGCGATCCCGGTCCCGGCGAGAACGGGATCAAGGGCGGCACTGAGCAATTCCTGCAAATGCGATTTCATGGCGACACGGCGTTGGCGACGGGACCGCGATGCGGCTGGCGGACGGATCGAGGCGTCGAACGGCGCTCGACGCAGCCGCGAATTGTAAGGCGCGTCGCCGGCGATTGCGCGTCGCCGGCTATCGCCGCGCGGCATTTTTACGCTAAGCTCGCGGCCGTTTTGGGGAGTAGCCGTCCCGCGCAACGCGGGAGGACGCGTCAACATCCTTGGTCGCTCGCGGCCATGGCGCGCCCGGCAGCGAAGGCTCGATGCCTTCGTCGTGTGGCGAGACCAGACATGCGCATGCGCCGCCGGGCACACAAGCGCGTGTCCGGTTTCGTGCATTGCCCGGCGCTTCAGGAAAATATCGAATGGAAGCTTTTCTGGTATCGGCCGGCGCCGTGCTGCTCGGCGAGATCGGCGACAAGACGATGCTGCTCGCGCTGGTGCTGGCGACGCGCTTTCGCAAACCGTGGCCGGTGATCGCCGGCATTCTCGTCGCGACGCTGCTCAATCACGCACTCGCCGGCCTGATCGGCGGCTGGGTGCGCACGGTGCTGCCGGCCGACTGGCTGCCGTGGATCGTCGGCGGCCTGTTCATCGCCGTCGGTTTGTGGGCGCTGGTGCCGGACAAGATCGACGACGACGACGAAGCCAGACCGGCCGGCAGCGGCAACGCGTTCCTCGTGACGACGATCGCGTTCTTCCTCGCCGAGATCGGCGACAAGACGCAGATCGCGACCACGCTGCTCGCCGCGCGCTTCGAATCGCTGCTCGCCGTCGTCGCCGGCACCACGACCGGCATGATGCTCGCCGACGTGCCGGTGATCTTCGTCGGTGCCGCGCTCGCGACGAAGCTGCCGCTGAAAGCGATCCGCATCGTCGCCGCCGCCTTGTTCATCGCGCTCGGTGTGACGACGCTGGTCTTCCGGCATTCGATCGCCGGTTAGTCCCCGCCGGAACCGTCATTGCGAGGAGCGCAGCGACGAAGCAATCCGGCAGCCCGGTTCGGATCGGGCGTCGCACTGGATTGCTTCGCTGCGCTCGCAATGACGAGCCAGGTCTAGAACAGATCGGCCGGATCGACGTCGATCGACCAGCGCACGCCGCGCGCCAGTTCGGCGAGGCGCGGCACGGTCGCCGCCAGCGCCCGCTGCAGGGCGCTGCGCTGCGCCGCCTGGATCAGCAGTTGCGCGCGCACGAAACCGGCGCGCCGTTCCAT
>DASSVA010000107.1:0-9447 GCA_035706385.1 Solimonas sp.
CGCCGCCGCGCCGCAACAGCGCCTGCGCGGCGTGCAGTACGCGTTCGGCCTGGCGCGGCGATGCGATGCCGGCGAACAGCGGCGCGAACACGGTGAAGCCGATGCCGCTGCTCGGCCGTCGCGTCTGCAGATGCAGGCTGCGGTAATGACCGGCGTCCTCGTCCCACAGATGACGGTCGATCGATGCGCGGCGCGCGGCGGCGAGCTGCGAGAAACGCTGTTGCTGTTCCGCGATGCCGGCGAACTGCGCGAGCCAGGCGACGTCGGCGGCGAACTGCGCGAGCAGGGCGTTGAGCATCACCGGCGCGAACATCGACATCTCGTTTTTGCCGGACGCTCCGGCATAGAGGATCGTGAAATCGAGGCCGGATTCGGCCATCGCGCGCACGTCGCGCAGCGTCCTGCCGAGCGCGGCTTCGTCGTCTTCGGAATAGCGCTCGGGGCGCTTCACGTCGAGCGCGTCCCAGTGATGGTGCAGGCCGGTCGCGGCATCGAAGCGCGTCTGCGGATCGGACCAGAAATCGACGAACTCGCTGGCGAGCAGCGGCAGCGCGCGCTCGCGGACCCAGTCGCGCAGCGCCGCGCCGCGCCGGGCCTCGCCGCGCGCGCGAATCTCCGCGTCGCTCGCTTCGACGACCGCGCGAACGAGGTGGCTCGACAGCGGCGGCTGCGAACGGCTCAGGTAATAGTCGCGATTGCCGTTCGGCACGAAACCGAAACGGCGGATCAGTTCGAGGAAGTTGTCGGCCTGCATCCGCGCGAGTTCGAGCCGGCCGGTCGCGATCAGCCCGTCGATGCCGAACGCGGTGTCCCAGTAATACGCTTCACGGAAGCGTCCGGCCGGGATCAGGAACGGGTACGGCGTGCGCAGCAGCGAGCTGCCGCGCGCACCGGCGCTGGTCTTCACCAGCTGGTGCCAGTGCGTTTCGATGTGGTCGAACGCCGCGCGCACGCGCGCGTCGGGATGATCGAGTGTCCACTGCGGGCGGACCAGATCGGAATCGAGTCCTTCGAAACGGTCTTCCGTTTCGTAGGCAGCGGCGAGATAGCGCGGCAGCAGTTCGCGTCGCGCGGCCAGCCGCCGTTCCGGCGTGATCGCGGCCAGCGCCGCGAACTGCGCCTGCCAGTGCGCGATGGCGTCGCGGTCGAGATCGCGGCGATGCAGATCGGACAACGACTTGAAATCGTCGTACAGGCGCAGGATGCGCGCCTCCTCGATCAGCGGACTCGCGAGGCCCGGCGACGGATCGGAATGTCCGCCATGGATCACCGGCGCGACCTGCGGCAGATGCAGTTCCGTCACCGTCGGCACCATCGGATGACGCACGCGGTTCAGCAGGCCGCGCGCCCAGTCCGAGCGCGCGTGGACTTCGGCGCGATCGGCCGCGCCGAGCACGTCGCCGTCGGCGACCTGCCATTCGAACGCATGGCCGACGTCGAAACTCACGCCTGCAGTTCCCCGACCAGCAGTTCGATGCAGAGCGGCGCCGCGGGGCAGAGACTCGCCAGCGACAGGAAACCGTGCGGCATGCCGAGGTAATTCTCGAAGCGCAGCGGCACGCCGGCCTCGCGCAGCCGTTCCGCGTAACGGAAACCGTCGTCGCGCAATGGGTCGGCGTCGGCGGTGACGATCACCGCCGGCGGCAGGCCGCGCAGATCCGGTGCGTGCAGCGGCGAGATCAGCGGATCGTCGATCGCCGTCTGGCCTCGGTATCGCTCGATGATCTTTTCCAGGTCGCGGCGCGTCATGCCATGCCGCGGCGGATCGATCGATGGCGACGCCATCGTCAGGTCGAGCGCCGGATAGATGATGACCTGACGGCGGATCGCGCGGCGATCGCGAACGAGCAGGGCGAGCGCCGCGGTCAGGTTGCCGCCGGCGCTGTCGCCGACGACATCGACGAGCGGCGCCTGCGCGAGCAGCGCATTCAATGCGTCCTCGCAGTCTTCGAGCGCCGCCGGAAACGGATGCTCGGGCGCGAGCCGGTAGCCGACCGCGGTGACCGTCGTGCCGAGACGGTCGCAGAGATGCGTGCACAGGTAGTCGAGCGAATCGACACCGCCGGCGACCCAGCCGCCGCCGTGGATGAACAGGATCGGCACGGCCGAAGCGCGCGGATTGCGCGGCAGGAAGCGCTTGACCGGAATCGCGCCGCCGCGACCCGGCACGCTCGTGCGCTCGACGCCGGTGTCCGGCATCGGCAGCAGCATCCACGGTGCCGGCGCGGCCGCGGCGCGCTTCGCCAGCGGCATGTCCATCACTTTCGCCGATGCGGCGCTGATGCCGAAGCGCGCGAGCAGTCCGGTGACCGCCATCACGGATCGCAGCTTCCATCCATGTACTTTTGCAATCGGTTTCATTCTTGAACGGGTCTCTGGCGGCGCGCGATGAAATCAAGTGGTGCGCAGCGGGTGCTGCAGGAAACGGCCGGAATGCGCCGCGGCCGCGACTCTAGCTCGTTTTGAAATCGATTGCAAAGACTGATAGATTGCAGCGCGCCGGGATCGGAACGGGATGGAGCGGGGCGCAAACGCGTGAAGAACAGCACCAAAAGCAAGGCGGGTCCGAAGCGGATGGACGACATCGCGCGCCTGGCCGGCGTGTCGAAACCGACGGTGTCGCGCGCGCTGCAGGACAGTCCGCTGGTGTCCGACGAGACCAAGCGGAAAATTCTCGAGATCGCCCGGCGTCACGGTTATGTCGTCAACCGCAGCGCACAGAACCTGCGCCGGCGCCGCACCGACACGGTCGCCGTCGTCATCGATTTTCCGCATCTGCCGGAGAGCCGGCTCTCCGACCCGTTCCACTTCGAACTGCTCGGCAACGTCGCCAACGCCTTGTCGGTGCGTCAGCAGGACGTGCTGCTGTGCTCGTCGCAGTCGGCACATTCGGGCGGTTTCGAACACCTGCTGTCGAACAAGGGCGTCGACGGCATCATTTTCATGGGCCAGAGCGGGCACCATGAGGAGTTCCGCGCACTGTGCAAGGCCGGCGTGCCGTTCGTGGTCTGGGGCGCGCATCGCAAGGATGCGAATTACTGCGTCGTCGGCAGCGACAACGCGCTCGGCGGGCGGCTGGTCGCGCAGCGCTTCGGCGATCTGAAACGCAAGCGCGCGATGTTCCTCGGTCCGCGCGGCCATATCGAGATCGGGCAGCGCAACCGCAGCTTCGTCGCGGCCTGGAGCGGGGCTGTCGAACAGCTCGAAGTCGCCGACCTGTCGTTCGTCGCCGCCCGCGACGCGATGCGCAAGCGGCTCGATTCGGCAAAGCCCGCACCCGATGCGCTGTTCGCCGGCAGCGACACGATGGCGATGGGCGCGCTCGCCGCGCTGCGCGAGCGCGGCATCGACGTGCCGGCGGCGTGCAGCGTCTGCGGATACGACGACAGCCCGCCGGCGGTTCACCATGCGCCGGCGCTGACCACCGTCCGGCAGGACACGCGTCTGGCTGGCGCGATTCTCGTCGAGCGCCTCATGCAGATCGTTCAGGGAACGCCCGCGGCTTCCGTGCTGCTGCCGACCGATCTGATCGTCAGATCGACCTGACGCGCTTCGCTGCGCCCGGCGCCGGCCTACGGGTGGCGCTGCGCGCGGATTCCGGTCGGCGTCGCCGCGAACCAGCGCCGGCAATTGCGCGTCAGCACCGACTGCTCGGCAAAACCGAGCTGCTCCGAAATCCGCGCGAAGTCGAGGCCGGTCTGCCGGCTGTAATAGAGCAGCAGATCGCGGCGCACTTCGTCCTTGATGCGCTGGAACGAGGTGCCTTCGGCGGCGAGCCGGCGGTGCAGCGTGCGCAGATGCAGCCCGAGTCCGGCGGCGATCCGCGCGTTCGTGCAGTCGCCGCCGTTCAGCCGCTGCATGACCAGGCCGCGCACCTGCGCATGCAGCGGCGGATGCTGGCGCTCGAACGTGGTGTCGATGAACGCGATCGCGCGGCGGTACGCGTGCGCGTCGGACGCGACGATCGCGCTCGCCAGATCGCGATCCGAATAGACGATGCCGTCCTCGTTCTGCCCGAAGCGGACCTCGCAGCCGAAATAGCGGCGATAGGTCCGGCGCGGCGAGATTGGCAGATGGCGAAAATGGACGCGGCGTGCGCGCGCGCGGCCGCCGGTGATCTCCAGCGTCGACAAATGGCCGACGAGCAGCAGCTGTTCCATCGTCTGGCTGCGATGCGGCATGCGGTCGAGCAGGATGTCGTGGCCGACGAACACGCCGTCGCCGCCGCGCAGTCGCTTGATCCAGACGCGCGCGGCGAGGCTGTGCGCGTAGGTGTGCGTGCTGACGTAATCGAGCGCGTCGCCGAACGTCGCCGAATGGCGCATCACCGACCCGAGCGGGCCGTAGACGTCGCCGCCCTGGCGCGTCGCCAGACGCATGCCGAAGTCGGGGCAGCCGAGTGCGGCGGCGCTGTGCTCGATCAGCGTGACCGCCTGCCGGTAGCTGATGCGCGGCGCGCCGTCGCCCGACGAAACCGGATCGAGCCCGGCCGCGCGCATCAGCGCCGGCGCGTCGCCGCCGAGTTCGGCGACCAGATCGGCAAAACACCGCAGCAGCGGCGCGTGGACACGGTCGTAGTCCGCGTCGGCCGCCCGCCGCTTCGCAGGCGAAATCCGTTTCATCGCTGTTGTCGATGTCGACATCCGGCCCATCATCCGTGTTTGTCCGAATCGGTCAAGTGAGCGGCGGGTCGGCGGCGGCACCATCGAACAGCACCTCATGAGGAGAATCGGGATGGATGCCGCTGAACTCGGACCGTATCTGGATCGCGAACGCATCCGCGACTGCCTCGCGCGGCTCGCGCGCGGCGAGGATCGGCGCGATGCCGCGCTGATCACGGCGAGCTGCTGGCCGGATTCGACGAGCGACTACGGCGTGTTCGCCGGCAACTTCGACGAATACCTCGCGTGGGTCGTGCCCGGTTCGCCGGCGATCCCGGTCACGCAGCATCTGCTCGGACAGAGCTACATCGAGCTGAGCGACGACACCGCGCGCGTCGAGACGCAGGTGATCTCGTATCACCGCGTCGATTTCGGCGCGGAGCATCGCGATGCAACGATCGGCGGCCGCTATCTGGACCGTTTCGAGAAGCGTGGCGGCGAATGGCGCATCGCCGCACGCACGATGCTGTACGACTGGTATCAGGATTCCGGCGTGTCGGTCGACTGGTCGCAGGGTGTGATGGGCCTGCCGTTCAGCGCGCCGCATTTCGCCGGCCGCGCGCACGGCGATCACAGCGAGACGTTCTTCGGCTCGCGCGAGGGTGCGCGATGAGCACGAACGCGGCAGCGCTGTCCGGCAAGGTCGCCGTCGTCACCGGCGCGAGTCGCGGCATCGGCCGCGGCATCGCGCTGGCACTCGCCGAACAGGGCGCGACGGTCTACGTCACCGGCCGCACGGTGAAACCGGGCGATTACTACCTGCCGGGCACGGTCGGCGAAACCGCCGCCGAATGCGACGCACGCGGCGCGCGCAGCGGCGGCAAGGGTATCGCCGTGGTCTGCGATCACAACGACGACGCGAACGTCGCCGCGCTGTTCGAACAAGTGCGCCGCGAGCAGCGCCGGCTCGACATCCTCGTCAACAACGCGTTCACGATTTCCGACGATCTGCTCGACGGCAAGCCGTTCTGGGAAAAGCCGCTGTCGAACCTGGAAATGTGGGACGTCGGCGTGAAATCGAACTACGTCGCCGCCTGGCACGCGGCGCGGATCATGGCGCCGCAGAAATCCGGGTTGATCGTCGCGATCTCCGGCTTCGCGGCGGTGACGTACACCTACGGCGTGATCTTCGGCACGTCGAAATCGGCGGCCGACCGCATGGCGCGCGACATGGCGATCGAACTGCAACCGCACAAGGTCGCGTCGCTGACGCTGTGGCAGGGGTTGACGCTGACCGAGAAAGCGCGCGACAACCTCGCGCGCATGGGTCAGAAGATGACGAAGTCGGTGACCAACATGACCGGCAGCAGCGTCGAGCATCCCGGTCGCGTGATCGCCGCGCTCGCCGTCGATCCGGATCTGATGAAACGTTCGGGCGGCGAGTTCATCACCGCCGAACTCGCGCAGGAATACGGCATCGCCGACGTCGACGGCACGATGATTCCGTCGGCGCGCGCGACGCGCGGCTCGCCGATCTGGAAACCGGTCGCGGAGGTCGATTACCGTGGCAAATGACACGGTGAGCATCGACCGCGCGCGGCTCGCGCGGCTCGAACGCGCCGCCGACAAGCTCGACATCATCGACTGCCTGACGCGCTTCAGCCGCGGCATGGACCGCTTCGACCGCGCGCTGTATCTGTCGGCGTTCCATGCCGACGCGGTGATCGCCGCCGGGCCGTTCGTCGGCGGCGCCGCCGACTGCTACGACTGGGCGATGCCGATGCACGACGCCGGCCAGATCGTCACGCAGCACAGCCTGCTGAACCACACGATCGACATCGACGGCGATGTCGCGCACGGCGAGACCTATTACCTGTTCGTCGCGCGCAACCGCGACGAGACGGTCTGGATGGCCGGCGGCCGTTACGTCGACCGGCTCGAACGTCGCGACGGCGCATGGAAGATCGCCCTGCGCACGAACCTCATCGAATGGAGCTGCGCGCCGCCGGTGCTGCCGTTGCCGTTCGGCGACGTCGCGGACATCGTCGCGAACGGCGTGTCGTCGCGCAGCCAGGATGATCCGAGCTATCAGCGACCGCTGATCAACAAGCGCAAGGTGCAGAAGCCGTAGGCAGCTGGCTCGCAATCGTCATTGCGAGCGTAGCGAAGCAATCCAGCACGCAGCCGGATCGAGTGATGTCGCTGGATTGCTTCGTCGCCGTCGGCTCCTCGCAATGACGTGATGAATTTTCAGAGGAAGGAAATCGTGACACAACGCAGATTCGACAACCGCGTCGCGGTCATCACCGGCGCCGGCCGCGGGCTCGGTCGCGAATACGCGCGGCTGCTCGCGGCCGGGGGCGCGAGCGTCGTCGTCAACGATCCCGGCGGCGACATCGCCGGCGAAGGACATGATGCCGGACCGGCACAGCGCGTCGTCGACGAAATCCGCGCGGCCGGCGGCGAGGCCGTCGCATCGGCCGATTCGGTCGCGACGCGCGAAGGCGGGCAGGCGATCGTCGACGCCGCGCTCGATCGCTACGGCCGCATCGACGTGCTGATCCACAACGCCGGCAACGTCCGTTACGGCGCGCTCGACGCGATCTCGTACGACGACTTCAAGGCGGTCGTCGACGTCCATCTGATCGGCGCGTTCCACGTCGTGCGCGCGGCGTTCGCGCCGATGCGCCGCGCCGGCTACGGCCGCGTCGTGCTGACCTCGTCGATCGGCGGGCTGTACAGCATCGCCAACGGCGTGCCGTACGCGGTCGCCAAATCCGGCGTCATCGGCCTCAACAACGTCGTCGCGCTCGAAGGCGCCGAACACGGCATCCGCAGCAACATCATCCTGCCGGGCGCGGTGACGCGGATGGCCGAAGGCCTCGACGTTTCACAATATCCGCCGATGGGGCCGGAACTGGTCGCGCCGCTGGTCGGTTGGCTCGCGCACGAATCGTGCTCGGTCAGCGGCGAGATGTACGTGTCGATGGCCGGACGGATCGCGCGCGCGTTCATCGCCGAGAGCGAAGGCGTCTACCGGCCGTCGTGGACGATCGACGACGTCGCGCAACAGATCGACGCGATCCGCGATCCGGCGCGGCAATGGGTGCTGCCGGTGCTGCCGTCCGGGTTCGGTGAACATCTGCAGCGCAGCTTCGAGATGGCGCGCCGCGGATGACAAACCTGCGGGAGCGTTCCATGGGCGCGACGGGAATCACCAGCGAGCTTGATTGAAACTCCCCGGTCGCGCCCATGGGGCGCTCCTGCAGGTGAATGCTCAGCTTTTCTGCGCGTGCGCCGCGTACCACGCCACCGCATCACGCACGGTCTCGGCGATCGGCCGCGGATTCCAGCCGAGCTCGCGGCGTGCCTTGCCGTTGTCCATCCGCTGGAACACGTTCGACAGGAACACGGCGTCGGTGCTGATAAGAAAGTCCTTGCGGCCGAACAGCTTGAGCGCGCGTTCGGCGACCCATGCGATCGCGTATGCGGTGCGCAGCGGGATCAGTTTCGGCGGCGGATGGCCGCGCTCGCGCGTCGCCAGCGCGTAGAAATCGCGGTTGCTGATGAACTCGTTGGCGATGATGTAGCGCTCGCCGACGCGGCCGCGCGTTTCGGCGAGCAGCGCCGCTTCGGCGGCGTCGCGGATGTCGACGGTCGGCGCGCCGGCATCGAGCGCGTGCTTCATCGCGCCGCGCGCGGTGTCCCACAGCGCTTTGCCGTGCGGCGTCGGGCCGTAGTCGTCGGGTCCGTAGGTGTTGGCGATGCACAGCGCGACGCCGGGCAGGCCGCGCTCGCGGCAGTATTCGAGAAACCGCGTCTCCGCCGCGAGCCGCGCGAGGATGTACGGCGACGCGCGCTCGCGCCAGTTGAACGGAATGTCCTCGGTGACCGGACCGTTCGGATTGATGCCGAGCGTGCCCATCGTGCTCGTGAAGATGAAACGCTCGATGCCGCCATCGAGCGCGGCGTCCATCGCGTTGACGAGACCGTCGACGTTGTTGCGGTAGATCGGCGTCGGGTCGCTCAGCCAGAAACGCGGATCGACGACGCTGTGGAACACGCTGCCGCAGCCTTGCATCGCCGCGCGCAGTGATGCCGGATCGAGCACGTCGCCCTGATGGATCTCGACCGGCAGGCCGGCCAGCGCGTCGGTCTTGCTGGTCTTGCGCAGCAGCACGCGGACCTTGCGGCCGCGCTGGCAGAGCAGGCGCACGGTGTGGCTGCCGACGAAACCGCTGCCACCGCAGACCAGCGCCGGCTTTTCGTTCGGATCAGTCATGAACAACTCTGTTGAATAGAAGCGCCGATGTTAACCGGGCCAGGGCGTCCGGCCCAAGTGCGCGCTCAGGCGGCGCGCTCGCGCGGCTGCGCGGTGGCCTTTTCGAAATCGGCGAGCAGCGTTTGCAGCCGCACGCGGTATTGCGCGACCGCGGCGTCCTTGACCAGTCCGTAGCCGCCGATCTCGCCGGCCGCGCGCGCGAGCTCGATGCCGATCGGCAGCGTCGTCGCGTCGAGCCGGTCGATCAGGCCATCAATCAGCGCGCGGTATTCGCCGATCAGGCGGCGTTCGAGGCGGCGCTCGGCGAAATAACCGAACGGATCGAACGGCGTGCCGCGCAAGCCCTTGAGCTTCGCGAGCACGCGGAATGCCGGCAGCATCCACGCGCCGAAGCTGCGTTTCTTCGGCCGGCCCGACGCGTCGCGACCCGGCAGCATCGGTGGCGCGAGATTGAAACGCAGCGTGAAGTCGCCGGCGAACTGTTCGCGCAGGCGCTGCATGAATTTCGGATCGGCGTACAGCCGCGCGACTTCGTATTCGTCCTTGTACGTCATCAGCCGCGCG
>DASSVA010000108.1:0-12206 GCA_035706385.1 Solimonas sp.
GTGATGACCGCCTCGTCGCTGGCGTCGAGCGTCGCGAGCAGGCGCGGCGCATGCGGGCTGCGCGGATCGCGGATGCCGATCCGCCACGGACGGTCGTTGCGCAGGCCGCGGACCGCGAGATTGCCGCCGGCGTCGAGACTGACGTTGCGATAGCCGCGCCGGTGCAACAGGTCGAGCAGCCGGTCGACGATGTAGCCCTTGGCGATGCCGCCGAAATCCCAGCCGACGTCGCGCGCCGGACCGTAATGCGTGCCGCCGTCGAAATCGGGCGCGCCGCGCAGCGCCGCGAACAGCGCGTCGATTTCGCCGCTGTCCGGCGGCGCGTCGCGCGTGCGGGCGACATCGTCGAAACCCCAGAGCCGCACCAGCGACGCGATGCGCGGCTCGAACAGGCCGCCGCTGAGCCGGTGCACCGCCCATGCGCGTTCGAACAACGGACGCAGCGATGGCGGAATCGCGGCGCGTTCGCCGCTCGCGAGACGACGGTTGAAGTTTGCGAGCAGACCGTCGCCCCAGGCCCAGGCGTCGCGTCCGAACGCCAGCAGCCCGTTTTCGATTTCGCCGAGAACCTGATCGGCCGCGACGCGGCCGCGCGGCTCGACGATCAGCGTCGCCGTCACGAACGTGCCCATCGCCATGAAACGGCGCTGCAATGGCGCCGGCCTGCGCAGCCAGCCCATGACGCTATGCCGGACCGTCAGCGCGGACGGCGCCGGCATGCGAGCGGCGCTGCCGTTGCGAGCAGAGCGGCGTCATTTCGGAAGGTAATACTCGTCCGGCGTCAGCTGTCCGTCGTGATTCCTGTCGCGCGTGTCGAAGCGCCTGGCGAGCTGCGAACCGGGCGTGACTTCATCGCGCTGGATGATGCCGTCGCCGTTCTTGTCGGTCCACAACGGAGCGGACGGCGTGCCCGCAGCGGGCGCGTCGGTCGAATGGCCGGTCATCGGCGCCTGCGAAAAGGCAGTGCCACAGAAGGCGAGGGCGGATACCGCGAACCACAACGACTTGTTCATGTCATGTCTCCCATTCGATACACGGTGATGATGTCGACTGCAAAAAATCTCCGGTGCGGATATGCGTTGCATTCAACGCGCGGTGAGGCGCTTGCGGTTCTGCCGGATGCGCCACCACATCCAGATGCCGCTGACGGCGAGCACGATCGCGACGAAACCGATGATGGTGATTGCCCACGCGCCGACCGGTCCGAACAGCCGTCCGCTGTGCAGATCGATCAGCACCTGTTCGACGATCACGCGCGGCTTCGCGTACGGCAGCGCCTGGTCGCGCTGCGCCTGCGGCAGCGCCTGCGGCTGCGACCAGTCGACGTCGGTCGGCGAGACCGGCGACCAGGTGTTGCCCTGGTCATGGCTCTGGTACGCGTCGAGATCCTGGACGACGACGGTATGCGGATCGCGCTTGAGCGTGCCGATGCGGCGCACCGTCGAGACCGGCAGGATCGGCGGCATCAGCTTGTCGATGCGCTGGCCGTCCGGCGCGATCAGCACGACGCTGTCCGGGCTGGCGATGTACAGCAGCGGCATCTGCGCGTCGCCGTCGGCGACCATGCCGAGCGGCGCGCCGACCTGCGTAGACAGCGGCTTGCCGTCGACCAGCGTGTAATCGTTGGTCGACGCCAGCCAGTGCCCGCCGGCCGCGAAGCCCGACTGCGGCGGCGTCGCATGCAGGCCGTACAGATCCATCAGCCACGGCCAGTCGAGGCGCGCGGTGTCCAGGCCGAGATCGTTGCTGCGCGTCAGCAGCACGCCGGTGCCGGCCAGCCAGATCAGGAACGCGAATGCGACGAGGCCGGCGCGCGAATGCCATTCGCGCAGCACCGCGATGATGTTGCGTTTCGGTTTCGGCGCCTTGGCGGTCGCGCCGCGCTGCAACGGCCGCAGGCGAGGCAGGAAGCGGCGTCGGCGGGTTTGCGGCGGTATCACGGTGCTCTCGCGGACTGCCGCGGACGTGACGGATGGCATCCCGCTCATGTCGTCAGTGAATCGAGCACCAGCGCGGCGCGCGCCATGCGCTGCATCATGTTGACCGACAGCGTCGCGCCGGAAATGTTGTCGACGTGTTTGTCGAGTCCGTTGCCGGCCGCTTTCGCGCCGATCAGCTGCCGCAGGAACGAAGGTTCGCCGATCTGCGCGCCGCGCGATTCGCGATAGATCAGCACGCGCGCATGTTCGATCGCCGCGTTGGCGACGATGAAGCCGCAGGTGGTCGGCACATAACCTTCCTTGCCGATGTCGTCGAAGATCCAGGCGCTGCGGCCGGCCGCCTTCCAGTAGCGCAGGCGCGCCTGCGGATACGGATGGCCGAGCACGGCGCTGATCTGCGCCTGTCTGGCGGCATCGAGCATCAGCATGGCCGGCGGCGGTGCGGCGGCCGGCGCGAACGCCTCGGTGATGAACGCTTCGGGTGTCTGGAAGGTTTTCGCGAGTTCGACGTCCTGTGCGCCGGCCTTGCGCACGGCGACGGCGAGCAGCGGCAGTGCGAACAGTCCGCGCAGCAATGCGCGGCGCGCGGACGAGCCGGGCGCATCGCCCGGCATGCGGTGAATGTCGGAAGGAGAAATGCGATCGCGATGTGCGTCGTTGCGGGAGCCTGCTTTATGAATTGTCACGGCGAGTCCTGCACGGAAGAAATGGAATCCGCGATTCCCGGCGTGCACCCGCCTCAGGCGATGTGCACGCCGGAAAGCGACGGTCTTACTTGGTGACGATCACGCGGGTGAACGGCGCAAGCGCGGCGATCAGATCGTTGCACGTGTAGTACTTGATCTCGTCGCGCTCGCAGGCGTTGTACGCGGCTTCGACGACGGCGTTGAACTGCGTCATCGTGATGCCGAGATCGGCGTGCGCCGCGCTCATGCTCGCGCCCTGATAGTTGTTCGCGCCGCCAAGCACCATCTGTTCGAGCTGCGTGTTCAACGCGATCTGCCGGTCGACGTTGCCGAACTCCTTGAAGATGTAGTTGATGCGGTTGTCGAGCATGATGTAGTAGAACAGCGACTCGACCCACTTGTGCACGCCGTAGGCGCCGCCGAAGTCGGCGACGGCGCTTTTCGAAATGCCCATGATCGGCTTGGTCTTCTGCTCGCCGGCGAGCGCCGGCCGGGCCGCGGCGGCGGCGAGCATCGCCAAACCGGCGCCGAGCACGAGGGATTTGCGGAATTTCATTTTCGGGTCTCCTTTGATCCTGTCGGATCAGAACGTCAGGTGCGTCGAGAAGTAGAAGCCGTTCTGGTCGGGCGCCACCGAGATGTTGCCGAACATCAGATAGGCGACGGTGAACGAGATGTGCTTGTTCGGCGCATAGGCCATGAACAGGTCGTACCAGTCGCCCTCCTTCCTCTGCTTCAGCTTGTCCGGCAGGCCGCCGAGATTCACCGAGCCGAGCACGGGCTGCAGCGCATCGAGCAGGCCGGTCGGATTGAGGCCGGCGATGTTCACACTGCGATGGTCGAGGTTGTCGCCGTGCTGCTGCCATTCGCCGCCGATCGCCGTGTTCTTCGCGACCAGATGCGCGATCGACACTTCCGCGCGGACCTTGCGCTTGTTGTGGCAGTCGTTGCGTGCGGCGTCATTGCAGTAGCCGAAGCCGGTCAGGCCGTCTTCGTTGGCGCTGGTGTAGCGCGCCGTCACGTTGACGAGCGTGCTGATCGGAAACAGCACCTTGGTCGCGGCGAGATAGATCTCGTAGTCCTTGGTCTTGTCGGCGCCGAGCGTATGGATCAGCGCCTTGTTGCGGTTGTCCTTGTAAAGACCGCCGAGCGAGACCTGCGGAATCCAGCTGTCGGAGGTGTAGACCGCATCGCCGAACAGGCGCAGCTTGGCGCCGTAGGTCTGCATGCCGAGCGTGGAATTCCAGGAATCGGTGCCGGTATTCAGGCCCGCCGTGTCGGCCAGCAACGCCACCGTCTGCAGGTTCGGCAGGTTCAGCGACAGGCGGCTGTCGACGTATGAAAGTTCGAGGCGATCGAAGAAACCGACGTTGACGCCGTAGAACGAAACCTGCAGTGCGGGAAGATTGACGTACGTGAACCCGGCACTGCCGTTGATGCCGTCACGGGTTTCGTAACCGCTGATCGTCGCCCACGGCACCGCGCCGCCGCCGCCGGCGCCGTCGACCGTGAAGACGCCGCCGGTCAGCAGAACCTTGCCGTCGTTGTAGATACCGGCCCAGGCGCTGCCGCTCGCCAGTCCGGCTGCGAGAATCGCGGCGCACTGCAAGGTGCGCAAGCCGCTCTTGTGTAACCGTTTCATCTGCCCCAACTCCTTATGACCTTGAATGGAATGCAACAAAACCCCGAACGCTGAAGTCCGCACCTGGCGGTGCGTGTCCCGATGAAGCGCACCGCGGATACCGGGCCAAAAAAAACGTCCACGCAGTCGGCTGAAAAATCAGTCGGCGACGTGGACGTCGGTGTCCGTGGTCTGGATTCGAGCGGCTTTGCCCGTTCCCTTGACGTCGTGCGCGAGTTTCCGGCGCACGGAATTACGGGAGCAAAGCCTGTGCCAACTATGCGGCGACGCAGCAGCGGCGCTCGCAACACGGCCGGCGATACGCCGTCCGGGCCGCCGGCAATATCGCGGCGGACAGCAGCGGCACCGGCTTTTGCGCGCGATGCGAAGCGGGACTTCACTGGATGGCGCACGCCGTAACCGAACCGCAACGTGCGCGGATGCGTGCGTCACGATGATCCAGTGAACGCACCGTCATGAGTCACGGTTGGCGTGCGTGTGTGAAATGCGCACGAAGACGGCGCCGATCGGACGCGAAGGCGCGCCATGCAGACACCTTAATAAGAGGCGCGAATGAGAGGCGCGCGCTGCGGCGACGCGAACGGGCCGCACGGCGGATGGCATACGCCTTGCTGCTCAACGATCGGCAATATCGCGTTTGCCGGCAGGATCGCCGGCAGGACAACGAAGTCCACGCACCTTCCGCCGGGAAGATGCGTGGATTTTTTTTTGCGTGAAGAACCTGTTCGCTGCGGGCGCGACTCGCATCCATGGTTCGGCGCGCTGATCACGAAAAGGCAGAAGGGGATTTCATGAAGAGTGCAGGAAGCGGCTTTCGTCTCGCGTTGATCCCGCTGATTGCGATGTCCGCATTCGGCAGCCAGGCGGTACACGCCGACGGCTGGTTCGACGACACGTATATCGCGCCGATGGCGTCCTATTCGCTGGCCGATGACGATCGTCACGCCGACGACGGCTGGGGCGGCACGCTCGCGGCCGGCTGGAAACTGTCGAACCGCGTCGAGATCGAAGCGGTCGGCACGTATCTGAAATACGACGGCAAGGGCGATCATCGCTGCGGGCTGCTCAATCTTTTGCGCTGCGACTACGACGGCGACACCGTCGCCGGCGGCGGCTTCGGCACCAATCTGTTTCTCGCCAGCGGCACGTTCGGCGGACCGTTCCTGCATCTCGACGTCATGAAGACGGCGTCTGCGTATTACCACGCCGGTCTCGGCTGGGACGTGCCGCTCAGCAGCAGCGGTCTGGCGATCCGCGCCGAAGCGCTGCTGCAGGCGAAGACGAACTGGGATCGCAAGGAGCCGGTGTTCAATCTCGGCGTGCGCATTCCGCTCGGCCGGCACGTCGAACCGGTCGTTCACGAGTTCACCGAGCCGGTGAAAGTCGTCGAGCCGGTCGCGCCGCCGCCACCACCGCCGGCACCGTGCACGATGGGCGGCGACACGGGCGGCGTCGATTTCAGCGGTTGCAAGACCGGCGATACCGTGGTCCTGCGCGGCGTCAACTTCGAGTTCGACAAATCGAACCTGACGGTCAATGCCAAGGCGCTGCTCGATCAGGTGGTCGACGCGCTGAACCGGCGGCCGGACATCAAGGTCGAGATCGACGGCCATACCGACAGCAAGGGTTCCGACGACTACAACCTCAAGCTGTCCGATCGTCGTGCCGCGTCGGTGCTCGCATATCTGCAAGGCAAAGGGATCGCCGCCGAGCGGATGACGGCGAAAGGTTTCGGCGAAACGGTGCCGATCGCCGACAACCAGACCGACGAAGGCCGCGAGCTGAACCGTCGCGTCGAACTGAAGGTTACCGATGCGAACGTCGGTGCGGTGACGGTCGAACAACAAGGCCGCACGACGCAGACCTACGATGCATCATCCGAGGCATCGGCGCCGATGGCGATGCCTGAGACGACCGCGCCGCCTGCAGCCGCGGTGGAGACGCCGGCGACGACGGCCGGCGATGGCTCGACCGTCTCGATCCAGAATTTCGCGTTCGGACCGGCGACGCTGACGGTGGCGGTCGGCACGACGGTCAGCTTCGTCAACAACGATGGCTCGACGCATATCGTGCATTTCGCCGACGGTGCCGACAGCGGCCGTCTGGCGCTCGGTGCGAGCTGGACGCGGACGTTCACGGCGGCCGGCGAGTATCCGTACGTCTGCACGATCCATCCGACGATGACCGGCAGGATCATCGTGCAATAGCGATCGACGATCGTTTCAGTGCGTGCATCGACCTGCGACGGTGCACGCACGCTTTCTCTCGGTGCGGCGCGACGATCGCGAGTGCGTCGTCCGCGTCGATACGGTCGCGATCGTCCGTACGCACCGGGATATCGCAGATCGCGTACGTCGCCGCCGCAAATGGCACGCGCCTTGCTCCTCCTGTGAGGTGCGGTCAACGACGCCCGCTTAGGTGACATTTCCATTTCATCCGGAGCCAACATGTCGAAGGCCACTGCCATTCATCTGTTCAGTCTGCGCACGCCGCAGATGCGCGCGTTTCATCTCAGCTGGCTCGCGTTCTTCGTCTGTTTCTTCGCATGGTTCGCGGTCGCGCCGCTGATGCCGGTGATCAAGAACGAGTTCGGGCTCGGCAAGGATCAGCTCGCCAACATCGCGATCGCCGCGGTCAGCGTGACGATCTTCGGTCGCATCCTGATCGGACCGCTGTGCGACAAGTACGGTCCGCGCCTCGTCTATACCTGTCTGCTCGGTTTCGGCGCGCTGCCGGTGATCGGCATCGCGCTGGTTCACAGCTACACGGGCTTTCTGATCCTGCGGCTGATGATCGGCGTGATCGGTGCGAGCTTCGTCATCACGCAGTACCACACCTCGGTGATGTTCGCGCCGAACGTCGTCGGCACCGCCAACGCCGCGACCGCCGGCTGGGGCAATGCCGGCGGCGGCGTCACGCAGACGCTGATGCCGATCATCTTCACGGCGATTCTCGGGCTCGGCGTCGAAAAGGCGCTCGGCTGGCGCATCGCGATGCTGGTGCCGGGCATCGCGATGCTGGTCGTCGCGTGGCTGTACTGGCGCTACACGCAGGACTGCCCGCAAGGCAATTACAAGGAACTGCGCGCGCAGGGCGTCGAGATCGAGAGCGGCAAGAAAGGCGGCTGGGCGGTGTTCAAGGCGGCGTCGGCGAACTACCGCGTGTGGATGCTGTTCGTCACTTACGGCTGCTGCTTCGGCATCGAGCTGTTCGTGCACGGCGTCGCCGCGAGCTATTACGTCGACAAATTCGGTCTCGGCATCGAACAGGCGGGCCTGGCGGCCGGCAGCTTCGGCCTGCTCGCACTGTTTGCGCGCGCGGTCGGCGGCATCGTCTCCGACCGCGTCGCGCGGATCAAAGGGCTCGATGCGCGCACCCTGCTGCTGTTCGCGCTGATGCTCGGTGAAGGCATCGGCCTGTTGTGGTTCTCGACGACGCAGACCGCGGCGATGGCGGTGATCGCGATGATCGCGTTCGGCCTGTGCACGCACATGGCCTGCGGCTCGACCTACGCGCTGGTGCCGTTCATCGACCGCAAGGCGCTCGGCGGCGTCGCCGGCATCATCGGCGCCGGCGGCAACGTCGGCGCGGTCGCGGCCGGCTTCGTGCTGAAAGGCACCGGCGATGTGCAGCAGACCTTCGCGTATCTCGGCGGCTTCGTCGTCGTCGCATCGCTGTGCGCGATCGCGGTGCGCTTCAGCGCCGAGCACAAGTCGCGCGAAGAGACGCTCTATCAGGAAGCCGTCGCGCAGCGCCGCGCGGCGGCGCATCTGCCGTCGACGGCGATGCCGGAAACCGGCTGACGCGGCGCCTTGCATTTTTTCACAGGCTAAAAATTACAACGATGAGTCACAGGAAAGTTGTCGTCGTCGGCCACGGCATGGTCGGCCACAAGTTCGTCGAAGCGCTCGCCGATCGCGGCGATCTGCAGCTCGCCGTGATCGGCGAGGAACCACGCGCCGCCTACGATCGCGTTCATCTGACGGAGTTCTTCTCCGGCAGGAGTGCCGACGATCTGGCGCTGGCGCGGCCGGATTTCGCCGAGGCCTACGGCATCGGCCTGCGCTTGAATACGCGAGCAACCTCGATCGACCGCGCGGCGAAAACCGTGACGACGGCGAGCGGCGAGATCGTGCCGTACGACCAGCTGGTGCTGGCGACCGGCTCGTTCCCGTTCGTTCCGCCGATTCCCGGCAAGGACCGTCCGGGCTGTTTCGTCTATCGCACGATCGAGGATCTCGAAGCGATGCGCGCGGCGGCCGAAGACGGCGCGAAGGTCGGTGTCGTCGTCGGCGGTGGCCTGCTGGGCCTCGAAGCGGCGAAAGCGCTGAAGGATCTCGGGCTGACGACGCACGTCGTCGAGTTCGCGCCGCGGCTGATGGCGGTGCAGGTCGACGACGGCGGCGGCCGCCTGCTGCGCCGCAAGATCGAGGCGCTCGGCGTCACCGTCCATACGCAGAAAAGCACGACTGAAATCGTCGACGGACAGAATGCGCGGCACAAGATGAAGTTCGCCGACGGCAGCGAGCTGGAAACCGACATGATCGTGTTCTCGGCCGGCATCCGCCCGCGCGACGACCTGGCGCGCGGCGCCGGCCTGGCGGTCGGCGAGCGCGGCGGCATCGTCATCGACGATGCCTGCCGCACGTCCGATCCGGACATCTACGCGATCGGCGAATGCGCATTGTGGAACGGACGGATTTACGGCCTCGTCGCGCCCGGCTACGAGATGGCGCGCGTCGCCGCCGACCAGATCGCCGGCGACGCGAAACTGCAGTTCAACGGCGCCGACATGAGCACGAAGCTGAAGCTCATGGGCGTCGACGTCGCATCGATCGGCGATGCGCACGCCGCCTCGCCGGGCGCGCTCGCGTACCAGTTCAGCGATGAATTGCGCGAGGTCTACAAGAAAGTGGTGGTCTCGGCCGACCGCAAGCGGTTGCTCGGCGCGGTGCTGGTCGGCGACGCGAGCGAGTACGGCGATCTGCTGCAACGCGTGTTGAACGGCATCGCGCCGCCCGAGTCGCCGGAAGCGCTGATCCTGCCGCTCGCCGGCGGCGCGGCGCCGGCCGCGAGCGGCAGCGGCGTCGACGCGCTGCCGGCCGCCGCACAGATCTGCTCGTGCAACAACGTGTCGAAGCAGACCTTGTGCGAGGCGATCGCCGGCGGCTGCACGACGCTCGCCGCGCTGAAGAAAGGCACGAAGGCGGCGACGACCTGCGGCGGCTGCGCGCCGCTGGTGACGCAGGTGCTGAAGGCTGAGCTGAAGCGCCAGGGCGTCACCGTCAACAATCATCTCTGCGAGCACTTCCCGTATTCGCGCCAGGAGCTGTATCACCTCGTGCGCGTCAGCAAGCTGGAGACGTTCGCGCAGGTGCTGGCCAAGCACGGCCGCGGCCTCGGCTGCGACATCTGCAAGCCGACCGTCGCGTCGGTGCTCGCGAGCTGCTGGAACGCGTTCGTGCTGCAGAACGAACACGCGAGCCTGCAGGATTCGAACGACTACTACCTCGCGAACATCCAGAAGAACGGCACGTATTCGGTCGTGCCGCGCGTGCCGGGCGGCGAGATCACCGCCGACAAGCTGATCGCGATCGGCACCGTCGCGAAGAAGTACGGGCTCTATACCAAGATCACCGGCGGCCAGCGCATCGATCTGTTCGGCGCCGAAGTCCACCAGTTGCCGTCGATCTGGAAGGAGCTGATCGATGCCGGCTTCGAATCCGGTCATGCGTACGGCAAGGCGCTGCGCACCGTGAAGTCCTGCGTCGGCAGCACCTGGTGCCGCTACGGCGTGCAGGATTCGGTCACGCTCGCGATCGATCTGGAGAATCGTTACAAGGGCCTGCGCTCACCGCACAAGATCAAGTTCGCGGTATCCGGCTGCACGCGCGAATGCGCCGAAGCGCAGGGCAAGGATGTCGGCGTGATCGCGACCGAGAAAGGCTGGAATCTCTACGTCTGCGGCAACGGCGGCATGAAGCCGCGCCACGCGGAGCTGCTGGCGTCCGATCTCGACACCGAAACGCTGTACCGTTATGTCGACCGTTTCCTGATGTTCTACATCCGCACCGCCGACCGCCTGCAGCGCACCAGCGTCTGGCGCGACAACCTCGAAGGCGGGCTCGATTATCTGAAGGACGTGATCGTCGGCGACAGTCTCGGCATCGGTGCCGAACTCGAAGCCGAGATGGCGCTGATCGTTGCGACCTACCAGGACGAATGGAAGACGGCGATCAGCGATCCGCAGACGCTCAAACGTTTCCGCACGTTCGTCAACAGCGAATCCGGCGACGACGACGTGGTGTTCGTCGAGGAACGTGGCCAGATCCGGCCGGCGCGCGGTGACGAACGCGCGACGTTCAAAAGCATTCCAGTCGTCGCGGAGGAAGCGTGATGAACACGCCCGTGACCTGGCGGCCGATCTGCAAGATCGACGAGATCGTGCCCGACACCGGCGTCGCCGCGCTCGTCGACGGCCGGCAGATCGCCGTGTTCCGCATGCGCGCCGACGATCGCGTCTACGCGATCGCCAACCGCGATCCGTTTTCCGGCGCGAACGTGCTGGCGCGCGGTCTGGTCGGCGATCTGCAGGGCGAGCGCGTCGTCGCCTCGCCGATCCACAAGCAGCATTTCAGTCTCGCGACCGGGCGCTGCCTCGAAGATCCCGCGCGCAATGTCGATGCCTATCCGGCGCGCGTCGCCGACGGCATGGTCTGGGTCGATCCGCAGCCGCTGCGCACGTATCTGCCGGCGGCGAAATCGCGCGCCGAAAAGCAGCGGCTGGTCGTCGTCGGCAACGGCATGGCCGGCATGCGCGTCGTCGAGGAACTGCTCGAAGCGGCGCCGGACCTCTACGAGATCGAAGTGTTCGGCGCGGAAACGCATGGCAATTACAACCGCATCCTGCTGTCGCCGGTGCTCGCCGGCGAGAAACGCACGGCGGACATCATGCTGCATCCGCCGGCCTGGTATGCCGAGCGCGGCATCGTCTTTCATGCCGGCGATCCGGCGGTCGCGATCGATCGCCCACGGCGCACCGTGACATCGAAATCGGGGCTGAAGATCCGTTATGACCGCCTGCTGCTGGCGACCGGCTCGAACCCGGTCGTGCTGCCGCTGCCCGGCCGCGAGCTGCCCGGCGTGACGACGTTCCGCGATCTCGACGACGTCGGCGCGATGATCGCCGCGACCCAGCAGCGCGGTCACGCCGTCGTGATCGGCGGCGGCCTGCTCGGGCTCGAAGCGGCGCATGGCCTGAGCAAGCGCGGCATGCAGGTGACGGTCGTGCATCTGATGGATCGCCTGATGGAGCGCCAGCTCGACGCGCCCGCCGCCTCGATGCTCAAGCAGAAGCTCGAAAGCCGCGGCATGACGGTGCATCTGAACGCGCAGACCGAGGCGATCGTCGGCGACGATCGTGTCACCGGCATCCGGCTGAAGGACGGCACGATGATCGACGCGACGCTGGTCGTGATGGCGGTCGGCATCCGGCCGAATACCGGGCTCGCGCAGAGCTGCGGCCTGCGCTGCGATCGCGGCGTGCTGGTCGACGACACGATGCAGACGTTCGATCCGCGCATCTACGCGGTCGGTGAATGCGTGCAGCATCGCGGCCGCACGTATGGCCTCGTCGATCCGCTGTGGGGACAGGCGCACATCTGCGCGACGCAGCTCGCCGAGCGTGGCCATACGCGCTATCGCGGTTCGCTGCTGGCGACACAGCTGAAAGTCGCCGGCATCGAAGTGTTCTCGGCCGGCGAGTTCAGCGACGCCGACGGCAGCGATGACCTCGTCATGCACGATGCGCAGCGCGGCATCTACAAGCGTCTGGTGATCCGCGACAACCGCGTGCACGGCGCCGTGCTGTACGGCGATGCGCGCGACGGCGCCTGGTATTTCGAGTTGATCAGCGAGAAGCGCGACATCGGCGCGATC
>DASSVA010000109.1:0-5245 GCA_035706385.1 Solimonas sp.
GGCTGACGATGGGCAATGCGCTGATCGGCCGCCTGCGTCGTTCACTGCTCGACCGCGACGTGCCGATCTGGCTGAACGCGCCGCTGCGCACGCTGATCACCGACGACAGCGGCGCGGTGATCGGTGCCGAAATCGTGCGCGACGGCCGGCCGCAGCGCATTCGCGCACGCCGCGCGGTGATCGCCGCCAGCGGCGGGTTCGAGCACAACCAGGCGCTGCGCGAGAAATATCTGCCGAAGCCGACGCAGGCGCGCTGGTCGGCGGCGAGTCCGGCCAACACCGGCGACCTGCTCGTCGAAGGCCGGCGCATCGGCGCGGCGACGTGCCTGCTCGACGAAGCGTGGTGGGGACCGACGATGCACATCCGCGGCGAGGATCGCGCGCGCATGCTGTTCACCGAGCGCTCGATGCCGGGCGCGATCGTCGTCAACAAACGCGGTACGCGCTTCTTCAACGAATCGGTCGCGTACACGACCGCCGTGCAGGCGATGTACGCGGACGGCAACCTGCCGTCGTATCTGATCTTCGATGCGCGCTATGCGCGCGAATATCCGTTCGGACCGTTGCTGCCGGGCGGCATGCATCTGAACGGACTGCAACCGCGCCACATCCGCCGCGAGCTGCTGACGCGTGCGCCGACGCTGCGCGAACTCGCCGGCCGGCTCGGCATCGACGCGAATGGACTCGCAGCGACCGTCGCGCGCTTCAACGCGTTCGCCGCCGCCGGCAAGGACGCCGACTTCGCGCGCGGCGAGAATCCGTACGACCTGCTGTACGGCGACGTGCGCGTCCAGCCGAATCCCTGTCTCGCGCCGCTCGTCGAGGCGCCGTTCCACGCGCTCGAAATCCATCCGGGCGACATCGGCACCAAGGGCGGCCTGGCGACCGACGAACACGCGCGCGTGCTGCGCGAGGACGGCTCGGCGATCGCCGGCTTCTACGCGGTCGGCAATCTCGCCGCGTCGGTGACCGGCCGCCATTACCCCGGCGCCGGCGCGACGCTCGGCCCGGCGATGACGTTCGGCTTTCTCGCCGCCGAGCACGCCTGCCGCGATCTGTTGGAAAATGACGGCCCGCAAACCGTCGTCGATCCGTCGCGAAACTGAGTCATGGCCAAGGCCGCACCATCGGCGCGCACGCGCGCCGGCAGAAAGACGAAACCCGAACCGGCGCTCGGTCGGCAGGCGCTGAAGACGCGCGTCGCGCGCGAGAAGATCATCAACGCCGTCATCGCGCTGATCAAGGAAGGCGGTTACGCGAACGCGACGTCGAGCCGCATCGCCCGGCGCGCCGGCATGACCTGGGGCGCCGCGCAGCATCACTTCGGCGCCAAGGAAGATATCCTGCAGACGATTCTCGACCTCTCGCACGAACGCTTCAGCGAGCGCGTCGCCGACCCGGCACTGCGCGCCGGCACGCTGAGCGCGCGCGTCGACCTGTTCGTCGATCGCATGTGGAAGCATTACCAGGACGATCTGTACCGCGTCACGCTGGAAATCCTGCTGGCGATGCGCGGCTTCCGGCAGACGGTGCCGAGCCAGGCCGAGGAGCGCCACATCCGCGCGCACCAGAAAACGATGCGCACGATCTTCCACGATTCGAAACTCGACGACGCGCAGCTGCGCGAGGCGATGACCTTCGTGCACTGCTTCCTGACCGGCCTGTCGATCGAACACATCTTCGAGCCGCGCGTGCGCCACATCGAGCGCCATTTGCAGCGGATCAAGTCGTCGTTGCGGGCGATGCTGGACGTCTGATCGCACCGTCGTGTGGCCGGAAGCGTTCGCTACGAGCCGCTGCCATCACCGTCGGCGCGCACCTTGCCCGGACCGACGCCTTCGACGCGCTTGAAGAAGCGGCGGAACGCCGCTTCGCTGCGATAACCCATCATCTCGGCGATCGATGCGACCGAGAAACGGCGGTTCTTCAGCAGGCGCCGCGCTTCGGTCGCGCGCCACTGTGCGAGGTATTGCATCGGCGGCAGGCCGACGGTCTGCGCGAACAGTTCGGCGAACGCGGTGCGCGACATGCCGGCGGTCTGCGCCATCGCCTGGATCGTCCAGTCCTCGCCGGGGCGTTCGTGGATCGCCGACAGCGCTTTCGACAGTCGCGTGTCGGTCAGCGCCGCGAGCAGGCCGCGCGGTTCGGCGGCGGCGCGCACGTATTCGCAGACCGCCATCGTGAACAGCGAATCGGCGAGCTTGTTCTGCACCATCTGCCGGCCCCAGCGCCGGTCGGCGCCGGTCGCGACCAGCATGTCGGCGAGCTGGCGGAACGCGTCGCTGCTGTCGGCCGCGCGGACGATGAACCACGGCGGCAGCGCATGGAAGATCGGATTGTGCTCGCCCGTCACGAACTCCAGTTCGCCGCACAGCATCGAGGTGTTGCCGTCCTCGTCCGGCGCCGGCGCGTGCGGGTCCGGCATCGCCGACAGCGAATGACCGACGCCGGACGGAAACACGATCAGGTCGCCGCGCACCAGATGCTCGGGCTGCGCGAGTGCGCTGCCGCTGACCCAGCAGTCGCCTTCGGTGACGAGATGGAACTGGCCGTGCCGCGTCGCCGGCTCGTGCTCGAACCAGGTGCCGCAGTAGCGCACGTCGGCGGTGATCTCGACGCGCAGCTGATACGCGCTCAGCACCGATTCCAGGACGCGGTCGATCGCCGACGTGTCCTGCGGCCGCGCGCTGCCGATGCTCGAAACGGTTTGCATGCCAACATCGTAGGCCGGCCGCCGGACGCCGGCCATGTTCGAAGCGCCGCTGCTCATGCGCGGGCGTCCGGTCGAACACTCTCGTCCGTTTGTGGCAGGCGCCGGGCGGCGCGCGACTCCTAGGCTGGAGATCACGATCGCAACCGGCATTTCGCCGCAGACGCCATGGCCGCCACGGGCCTGATCAGCCGCTACGCGCGCACGCTCATCCACAAGGCCGAAAGCCGTGGTTACGGCGAAACCGTGTTGTGCGATGCGATCCCGATCGCGCGCGCGCTGCTGCGCGACGAGCAGGCGCCGATCGACACGCCGACGTTCTTTCGCGTGTCGCGCAACCTGAAGCTGCTGATGGCCGACGAGTTCTGCGGTTTCACGCGCTCGCCATGTCCAATCGGCACATTCGAGATGATGTGCGAGGGCACCGTCACCGGCGGCCCGCTCGGCGCGACGCTGCGCCGCGCGTTCGCGTTCTATGCGACGCAGGCGCCGGACCTGCGCTTCGAACTGCACGCCTACGGCGAGCTCGCGGCGATCGAACTGCACGCCGCGCATCCGCAATGCGATCCGCAGGGTTTCCTCAACGAGTGGTGGTTCATGCTGTGGTCGCATCTCGCCGGCTGGTTGATCGGCGAGGAGATTCCGGTCGTCGCCGCCGACTTCTCGCACGCGCGCGCCGGCCGGCCCGAGGAATATTCGGAAATGCTGTCCGGCCTGTGCCGCTTCTCGCAGCCGCAGGCGCGGCTGCTGGTGCCGCTGCGCTATCTGGAGCGGCCGGTGGTGCGCAGTCACGCCGATCTCGGCGGTTTCCTGTCACCGAAGACGCTCGACCGCTCGGCGCTGTACGACGGGCATCTGTCGTTCAAGTCGCAGCTCAAGACGCGGCTCAGGTCGCAGCTCGAACAGACGCAGACGCTGCCGTCGATCGAGGACGCGGCCGGCGAATGCCACATCAGCAGCCAGACGCTGCGCCGCCGCCTGCAGGCCGAATGCAGCAGCTACCGGCTGGTGAAAGAAGAAGTGCGGCGCGAACTCGCGCTGAAGTTCCTCGGCGACGCCGACGTGCCGATCGGCGAGGTCTCGTTGCGCGCCGGCTTCGCCGAGCCGAACGGCCTGACGCGCGCGCTGAAAAGCTGGGCGGGCTTGAGCCCGCTCGACGTTCGCCGCGGTGCCGAACCGGCGGTCCGCGATGCCGGCGTGCTCGCGCATCTGAGCTGAGCCCGACTGACGCCGGCCGGTCGCGCGGCTGACCGTGCAACGCCGCCCGTCCATCTGTCACTTTCGGATATGGGCCGTGCCGGCCGTGGCGCCTAGACTGGCGTTCATCATCGGCCGGCGCCACGCGCCGCCGATGCCGACCGATTTGCATTCAAGACCGAGGAGACGGCAATGGCCGAACTGGCGAACGAAAAACTGGTGTCGGTGGACTCGCACGTGCATTTCACCGACGAATGGGTGAAGGAGCGGCTGCGCAAGGACCTGCACGCGGTCTGGGACGACGCGAACAAGAAGGCCGAGGAATACGCCGCCAAGGTGCTGCGCGGCGGCCAGCCGAATCTCGAACTCGAAGACTTTGTCGATCCGGAAGCGGCGAAGGATCCGGGTCATTTCAATCCGCAGGGCAAGCTCAAGGCGATGGACCTCGACGGCGTCTACGCCGAAGTGATCTTCCCGGAACTGGCCGGCGCGAAGATCGCCAATCCGCATCTGATGGGCGACAAGTGGAAGGAAGTGTTCCAGGGCTACAACAACGCGATGGCCGATTTCGCATCGTACGATCCGGTGCGACTGATGACGGCGTATCAGCTGCCGCTGTACGACATCGACTTCGCGGTCAAGGAAGTCGAACGGCTGGTCAAGGACAAGAAGGCGCGCTGCGTGCAGCTGACGCCGTTCCCGTCCGATCTCGGCCTGCCGGATTTCTACGACGAGCGCTACGTGCCGCTGTGGAAGACGCTCGAGGAAGCGAACCTGACGGTGCTCAATCACCTCGATCTGCGCGCGTCGCTGTGGGATGTGTTCCGCCGCGATCCGACACCGCAGAAGGGCATTTTCACGGGACTGGCCTGGGCGCCGCTCGCCGAGACGATCTGCATGTGGATCCTGACCGGCACGCTCGAAAAGTATCCGAAGATGAAGGTGCTGTTCGTCGAGCCGGGCCTCGGCTGGTTGCCGTGGTTCTTCGAGTCCTTGCTCGATCCGCGCATGCATCAGCACTACACGTTCCCCGGCGTGAAGAAGCCGCCGTCGGACACGTTCCGCCAGCAGTGCGGCGCGACGTTCATGTACGAGCCGCGCGGCCTCGAGGAGTGCTACAAGTATTTCGGTCCGGACTGCCTGTACTGGTCGACCGACTTCCCGCATCCGGCGACCTGCTGGCCCCATTCGCGCAAACAGGTCGTCAGCCAGTTCGCCGAAGCGAAGATTCCGGAAGCCGACCGCGTCAAGATCACGTCCGGCAACGCGCGCAAGACGTTCGGCCTCGGCTGAGCGCTCGGCGCTGCAGGCATCGCGCAGGCGCAACGGCTGCACAAT
>DASSVA010000110.1:0-6393 GCA_035706385.1 Solimonas sp.
CGGCACGCTGCCGGACAATGTCGAGATCTGCGAGTTCTTCTTCCTGACCGGCGCGATGCTGAACAACGCCGACGCGCAGCGCCGCTACATCAACAGCAATTACACGCACGCCGCGCGCGACGTGTTCAATCACGGCTGCAACGTCGTCGCGCAGATGATCTGCAAGCGCGAAACGACGGACGGGTTGCGGTATTCGCTGTCGTGCAATCCCGACACCGGGCCGGAAGTGATCCGCCTGCTCGAAAAGCATGGCCGGCCGCATGTCGTCATCGGCCAGGTCAACCAGAACCTGCCGTATTTCGGCAACGACGCCGAAGTCGTACCCGGGACTTTCGATTACGTGATCGACGCGCCGCGCTACACGACGCCGCTGTTCTCGACACCGAAGATGCCGGTGACGAGCGCGGATTACGCGATCGGTCTGCACGTCAGCACGCTGATCCGCGACAACGGCACGTTGCAGCTCGGCATCGGCAGCCTCGGCGACGCGATCGTGCATGCGCTCAATTTGCGCCACGAACAGAACCCGCTGTATCGCAGCCTGCTGCGCGACACCGGCATCGAGGCCGCGCATCGCGAGCTGATTCACGATGTCGGCGGACTCGAGCCGTTTCGCGACGGCGTCTACGGCGCGACCGAGATGTTCGTCGACGGTTTCTGGCACCTGTTGCGTGCCGGCATTCTCAAGCGTCCGGTTTACGATTTCTGGGCGCTGCAGCGGCTGATCGACGAGCGACGCTGCGATCCGCAGCATCTGACGCCGGACGTGCTCGATCATTTCGACGCGCTCGGCGTGCGCGTGATCCGCACGCAGGACTTCGCGATCCTGCAGCATCACGGTTTCTTCAACGACGCGACACGTTATGACTGCGGCTATCTGATCGCGCCGGACGGCACGCGCGTCGTCGCCAACATCGCCGAGCCGACAGCGCGCGCGGTGATCGCCGCACAGTGTCTGGGCACACGGCTGCGCCGCGGTATCGTCCTGCACGGCGGTTTCTTTCTCGGCGCGCGCGATTTCTACGACGGCCTGCGCGCGCTGTCGGACGGCGAGCGCGACGCGATCTGCATGACCGGCGTCGACAAGATCAACCAGCTCGATCGCAATCCGCGGCTTTATCAATTGCAGCGCGTCGATGCGCGTTTCATCAACACCGGCATGATGATCACGCTGTCCGGCGATTTCGTGTCCGACGGCCTCGAAGACGGCCGCGTCGTGTCCGGCGTCGGCGGCCAGTACAACTTCGTCGCGCAGGCGCACCAGCTCGAAAGCGGTCGTTCGATCCTGATGCTGCGCGCAGTGCGCGACGCCGGCGGCAAGCCGGTCAGCAACGTGCTGTTCAACTACGGCCACACGACGATCCCGCGCCATCTGCGCGATATCGTCGTCACCGAATACGGCATGGCCGATCTGCGTTCGAAGAACGACAACGAGATCGCCAAGGCGCTGATCTGCATCGCCGACGCGCGCTTTCAGAGCGAGCTGCTCGCGAAGGCGAAGAAGGTCGGCAAGATCGAAGCGGACTGGCGGATTCCGGCGCACTGTTCGCGCAACACGCCGGAACGGCTCGCCGAGACGCTGCGGCCATACCGGCTGCCGCTGTTTCCGCTCGGCTCGGATTTCGACACGCTCGAACAGGCGCTGCTGCCGGCGCTCGGCCGCGTCAAACAGGCAGCCGCGACGACGCCGAAATGGAAGCTGTTGTGGAAGCTGCTGCGCTTCGACGCCAAGGCGATTGCGCCATCGGCGCAGCCTTATCTCGCGCGCGTCGAACTCGACCGGCCGAAGGGACTCGAAAGCCGCGTCGCGCGCATGCTGCTGGTCGAAGCGCTCGCCACGGCCGGCACGTAGCCGTCGTCAGCCACGCCGCGGCCATGCTATTTCGCGCGGCGTATGGCCGCGGCCGCGCAACCAGTCGCGCAGCGCGAGGCCGGTCGCCGCCGGCCAGTATTCGGCTTCGCCGAACGGCACATGTTTCCATTCGGCGAGTTCTTCGTTGAGCACGACCTCGCCTTCGGCCGGCACGTGATAGGCGATGATCAGCTGGTTCATCCGCTCGAACGTGTAATGGCCGATGAAGTTCGCGCCGAGCGGACGCAGGCCGGTTTCCTCGCTGACTTCGCGCTGCACGGCTTCTTCCGGAATCTCGTTGCGTTCGAGAAAGCCGGTGATCAACGCGAACGTGCCGGCCGGCCAGGCGACGTTGCGTGCGAGCAGCAACTGCCCTTCATGCTCGACGACCGCCGCGACGACCGGCGTCGGGTTGTCCCAGAAAATGAAGCCGCAGCCTTCGCGCCTGCAGACGCGGCGATCGAAGCCGCCCTGGTTTTCCGTCGACAAGGGAGCGGCACAACGCGGGCAATGCTGATAGACGCTCATGAGCTTGGCGGGCGACGTTGGGAGAAGACGGCGATGATCGCACGCGTACGGCGCGCATGGCGAAATCGACGCGCCGCTTTCGCCGTCAGTTTCCGCAGACCGTTTCCGGCGGATAGGTTCGCGCGAGAATGCCGCGAATCAGCGGGCCGGCGTCGCCGTGCAGCCGTTGCGCCGGAAACTGGTCGAGCCGCCGCACCACGACATCGCGCAGCAAGCTCAGACGGATGGCGGTCGGCAGGCAATACGGCGCCGGCTCGATCGCGCGCGCCGTTTCCAGAAGACCTTCGCTCCGGCGTGCCTGCGTTCTGAAGTCGCTATCCGTGTCGCGGCGCAGAATCGCGTCGAGATAGCCCATGCACAGCGCCCGGTCGTACACCGTCTCGCGCCGGCAATGATCGAGATACTCGCGGCCGCTCATCGCGAATCCGGCAACGGGCAGCAAGCTGAGCACCAGCGCACCGAGAATGGCTTTCATGATCGGCTCCCGCCCCGATGTCGATCATTCGAGCGTCGATCATCGCACGCTGCCGTGCCGGCGAACGACCGTCCGGCGCGCAAACGCGTGCGTCGGTCGCGGCCGTCGATGAAGCGGTTTACTTGCCGATGCAGAAGCTCGCGAAAATCCGGCCGAGCAGATCTTCGCTGCTGAATTCGCCGGTGATTTCACCAAGCGCATCGAGCGCGGTCTTGAATTCCTCGGCGGCGAGTTCCGGCAAGCCGGCCGCGTGCAGACGTTCGGCCGCGGCCGTCAGCCGCGTGGCGGCGCGCTGCAAGGCATCGACATGTCGCGTGCGCGCGGAGAACGGATGCGCTTCGCCGCTCTGCAAACCGGCGCGACGATGCAGTTCGTCGATCAGCGCGTCGACGCCGGCACCGGTGGCCGCCGACAGATGGAGTTCGTCGACGGCCGCGGCGACCGGCGGCGCGGCGAGCAGATCGGTCTTGTTGTGAACGACCAGCCGCGGCAGTTCGCACGGCAGTTCGGCGAGCAGGCGACGATCGTCGTCGCCGATGCCGGTGCGGGCGTCGACGATGAAGATCGCGAGTTCGGCGTGTTCGAGCGCGACGCGCGCGCGGCGCATGCCTTCGCGCTCGATCGCGTCGCCGCCGTCGTGCAGCCCCGCGGTGTCGACGACGGTCACCGGCAAGCCGCGCAGATTGAGATTTTCGCGCAGCACGTCGCGCGTCGTGCCGGCGATGTCGGTGACGATCGCGACGTCCGCGCCGGCGAGCCGGTTGAGCAGTGTCGATTTGCCGACGTTCGGACGGCCGGTCAATGCGACGACGAAGCCGTCGCGCAAACGGCGTCCCTGCTCGGCATCGCGCAGCAGCTGCGCGAGATCGTGCTGCGCGCGCTGCAGACGCGCGGTCAGTGCCGGATCTGCGAGCCAGTCGACGTCTTCGTCGGAGAAATCGAGCGCGCCTTCGACATACATCCGCAGTTCGATCAGCTGTTCGGCGAGCGCGTGCACGCGCTTCGACAGCTCGCCTTCGAGCGAACGCTGCGCGGCGCGTGCGGCCTCGGCGGTCGACGCCTCGATCAGATCGGCGATCGCTTCGGCCTGCGTCAGATCGAGCCGGCCGTTGAGAAACGCGCGTTCGGAGAATTCGCCGGCACGCGCCAGCCGCGCACCGAACGCACAGGCCGCGCGCACCAGCAGATCGAGCGCGACCGGGCTGCCGTGACCCTGCAGTTCGACGACGTGCTCGCCGGTGAACGAATGCGGTGCCGGGAAATGCAGGACGAGGCCGCTGTCGATCGTCGTGCCGGACGCGTCGCGGAATTCGCGCAACGCGGCATGGCGCGCGCGCGGCAGCGTGCCGGCGATCCGCGTCGCGATCGCCGCCGCGTCGGGACCGGAGATCCGCACGATGCCGACGCCGCCGCGGCCGGGCGCGCTGGCGATCGCGACGATCGTGTCGGTGGTGCGGGCGGCGGACATGACGGTCAGTGTAGGACTGGCATGCCCGGACCGGCAGCCGGCTCTCAGCGCTTGAGACCTTCGCTTTCGAGCCGGCGCGTGATCACCCATTGCTGGGCGATGCTGACGAGGCCGTTGACGACCCAGTACAGCACGAGACCCGACTGGAAGAACGTGAAGAACGCGGTGAGGCCGATCGGCATCATCTGCATCATCTTCTGCTGCATCGGGTCCATCGTCTGGTTGCCCGACAGCTTCTGCTGCAGGTACATCGTGATGCCGTACAGCACCGGCAGCACGTAAAGCGGGTCCGGCGCCGACAGATCGTGGATCCACAGCATGAACGGCGCCTGGCGAATCTCCACCGATTCGAGCAGCACCCAGTACAGCGAGATGAAGATCGGGAACTGCACCAGCATCGGCCAGCAGCCGGCGAGCGGATTGAAGCCCTCCTTCTTGTAGAGGTCCATCATCGCTTTCTGCAGACGCTCGCGATCGTCGGCGTAACGCTCGCGGATGTCCTTGATCTTCGGTCCGAAGACTTTCATCTTCGCCATCGAGCGGTACTGCGTTTCCGACAGCTTGTAGAGCAGCAGCTTGACGGTCAGCGTCAGCAGGATGATCGCGAAACCCCAGTTGCCGGTCAGCTTGTGATAGCTCTTCAGCACCCAGAAGATCGGTTTGGCGATCGGCGTGAGGATGCCGTAATCGAGCGTCAGATCGAACCCGGGCGCGATGTCCTCGACGCGATCCTGGAGCTTGGGGCCGATGTACAGTCGCGTGTCGAACTGGCGCGTCTCGCCGGCGGCGAGCGCGATGCCGGTACCGACTGCCTGCGCACGATAACCGCCGGCCTCGCGCGGCCTCGCGCTGTACGTCACCGTGTCGGTCGCCGCCGGCACGATCGCGGCGACGAAGTAATGCTGCAGGATCGTGATCCAGCCGCCGGTCTGCTGTGTTTCGAACGCATCCTTGCCGAGCTTGTCGAGCGCGGTTTTCTTGAATTTGTAGCTGGTGCTGCCGGGCTCGGCCTGCTGATAGAAGCCGACGCCGGTGAACGTGTGCGAGAACCGCGGCTCGCCGTCCGGCTTGTAATCGGTACGCACCAGCCGCGCATACGGGCTGACCGTGCGCGGACTGCCGTCGTTGGTCAGTGTCTGCGACAGTTCAATCTGGTAGCTGTTGCGGCGGAAGTGATAGACCTTTTGTGCTTTGAGCCCGTCCGCGCCCTGATAGTCGAGCGTCACGTCGAGCGCGTCCTGACCATCGGCCAGCCGATACGCGGTCTGTGCGCTGTGAAATAGCGTCTTGTCGCTGGTCAGCGGCGACTGCGTGTCCACCAGCCCGCTTTGCAGGATGAACAACCGGCCGCTGCGATCGTCGAGCAGCGACATCGGTTCCGGCTTGTCCTTCGCCGCCGGGTACTGTTTCAGTTCGAGGCGATGCAGATCGCCGCCGAGCGTGGAAATTTCGGCGATGTAGACATCGGTCTCGACGCGGATGATGTCGCTGTTGCCGGCCGGTGCCGGCTGGCCGGTTTTCTGATCGACCGCGGCGACCGCCGCCGCGGCGTGGCCTTCGGGTGGCTGCGCCGTCTCGGCGACCGGCGTCGCCGGCAAGCGGTTTCCGTAGTCCTTCTGCCAGGCCTGATAGAGAAAGAACAGCACGACGCCAATCATGGCGATCAGGATGAAGCGGCGATTTTCCATCGGATCAGATCTGCTGGTGAGAAGGGTCGCAGGCACAGGCCGTCGACCGGTCGGAGGCGTGGCCGGGGACGGGATCATAGCCGCCCGGATTCAGCGGATGGCAGCGGACGATGCGTTTCACCGCGAGCCAGCCGCCGCGCAACAGACCATGTGCCTGCAGCGCGCCGACGGCGTAATGCGAACAACTCGGATAGAAACGGCAGCGCGGCCCGAGCAGCGGACTGATCAGGACCTGGTAGATGCGGATGGGGAAGACGGCACAGGCGACGAGGCAGGTACCGAGGAAGCTGCGATGCGGGTCCACAGTCGCTCCAGGCTGAGCCGCAATTGCGGAGCCGTCAGCGTGCGGCTGCCCGGCTTGGCGAGAATCACCAGATCGACC
>DASSVA010000111.1:0-4623 GCA_035706385.1 Solimonas sp.
GTCAGCCGTAGCTGGCGCAGCCTGACTTCCCTATTTTTTGTACAGAGAGAAGCGAATGAAAGCTCTAGTCAGCGTCAAGCGAGTGGTGGACTACAACGTCCGTATCCAGATCAAGCCGGACGGCTCTGGTGTGGTGACGGATGGCGTCAAGCATTCCATGAATCCCTTTGACGAAATCGCGATGGAAGAAGCGGTTCGCCTGAAGGAAAAGGGCAAGATCACCGAAATCGTCGCCGTGACCATCGGCGGTGCCAAGAACGAAGAGACCCTGCGCACCGCGCTGGCGTTCGGTGCGGATCGCGCGATCCACATCAAGGAAGAAGGCGAAGTGCAGCCGCTGACCGCCGCCAAGGCGTTCGCCGCGGTGCTGAAGAAGGAAGACGCCAGGCTGTTCATCGCCGGCAAGCAGGCGATCGACGACGACGCCAACCAGACCGGCCAGATGGTCGCGGCGCTGCTCGACATCGCGCAGGCGACGTTCGCGTCGAAGGTCGAAGTCGATGGCGACAAGGCGACGGTGACGCGTGAAGTCGACGCCGGCCTGGAGACGATCGAAGTCGACCTGCCGGCGGTCATCACGACCGACCTGCGCCTCAACGAGCCGCGCTATCTGAAGCTGCCGGACATCATGAAGGCGAAGAAGAAGCCGCTCGACGCGATCACGTTCGCCGATCTCGGCGTCACGCCGGGCGCCGGCTACAAGGTCACCAAGACCGCGCCGCCGCCGACGCGCAGCAAGGGCGTGATGGTGAAGACCGTCGACGAACTCGTCGCCGCCCTGAAGGCCAAGGGCCTGCTCTGAGCACGAAGGATAGAGACCAAGACATGAGCAAGATTCTGATCATCGGCGAAATCGCCGACGGCAAACTGAATTCCGGCACGGCGAAAGTCGTGGCGGCCGCCCAGGGTATCGGCGGCGACATCGTCATCGCGCTGCTCGGCAGCGACGTCGCCGCGCCGGCGGCCGAAGCCGCCAGGCTCGACGGCGTCGCCAAGGTGCTGAAGGTCGAACGCGCCGAGAATGAACACATCCTCGCGGCGACGTACGCGCCGCAGATCGCCGAACTCGCGAAGGACTACAGCCATGTGCTGTTCGCCGGCACCGCGTTCGGCAAGGATCTCGCGCCGCGCGTCGCCGCCAAGCTCGACGTCCAGCAGATCAGCGACATCATGCACGTGCATGGCGCGACCAGCTTCGACCGTCCGACCTACGCCGGCAACGCGATCACGACGGTCGAAGCGCCGGCCGGCACGGTCGTCGCGACGGTCCGTCTGGCGTCGTTCACGGCGGTCGGCGCAGGCGGTTCGGCCGCGGTCGAGGCTGCGAGCACGTCGGCGGCGCTGCCGTCGCACACGCGTTTCGTGAAGATGGAAGCGCAGAAGTCGGAGCGTCCGGACCTGCAGGCGGCGAACAAGGTCGTGTCCGGCGGCCGTGCGCTCGGCTCATCCGAGAACTTCAAGGTCATCTACGACTTCGCCGACAAGATCGGCGCCGCCGTCGGCGCGTCGCGCGCAGCGGTCGACTCGGGCTACGTGCCGAACGATCTGCAGGTCGGCCAGACCGGCAAGATCATCGCGCCGGAGCTGTATTTCGCGATCGGCATCTCGGGTGCGATCCAGCACCTCGCCGGCATCAAGGACGCGCGCACGATCGTCGCGATCAACAAGGATGCCGAAGCGCCGATCTTCGAAGTCGCCGACTTCGGCCTCGTCGGCGACCTGTTCCAGGTCGTGCCGGAGTTGCAGGGCAAGGTGTAAAGGCAAAAGCGTCAACCACAGATTTCACCGATTGCACAGATTCAGGAGAAGTTGTCTTTCGTTTGATTTGTGGAATCTGTGTAATCTGTGGTTTGAATGTTTTTCGCGAAGGCCGGGATTCCCGGCCTTCGTCGTTTCCGGGAGCAGGAATGTGGCTTACCAATCGGTATTTCGTGCGCAGTCGTTTGCCGGCCGGACGATCGTCGTCACCGGCGGCGGTTCCGGCATCGGCCGTTGCACGGCGCATGAACTGGCGAGCCTCGGCGCGCACGTCGTCATCACCGGGCGCAAGGTCGAGAAACTGGAGAAAACGGTTGCCGAGATTCGCGAGGACGGCGGCAGCGTTTCGTCGCTGAGCTTCGACATCCGCGACGAGGACGCGGTGAAGCAGGCGGTGAAAGACGTGCTCGCCGCGCGCGGCCGCATCGATGGCCTCGTCAACAATGCCGGCGGCCAGTATCCGATGCCGCTCGCGACGATCGGCAAGAAAGGCTGGGATGCGGTCGTCGCCAGCAACCTGACCGGTGGTTTTCTGATGGCGCGCGAAACTTACACGCAGTGGATGCGCAAGCATGGCGGCGCGATCGTCAACATGATCGCCGACATGTGGGGCGGCATGCCGGGCATGGGCCACAGCGGCGCGGCGCGCGCCGGCATGCTGAACCTCACCGAGACCGCGGCGATCGAGTGGGCGGTGTCCGGGGTGCGCGTCAACGCGGTCGCGCCCGGCTACGTCGCATCGAGCGGCATGGACCATTACGACCCGGGCTTTGCCAGGGAAGTGATTCCAAAGCTCGCCGGCCTCGCGCCGCTGAAACGGATGGCCGAGGAAGCGGAAGTCAGTTCGGCGATCGTCTGGCTGCTCAGTGAAGGCGCGGCGTTCGTCACCGGCAGCTGCATCAAGATCGACGGCGGCGCGAGCCTCGGCATCGGGCCGTTTCCGTTGCTCGATCACGATAATTCGAAGCCATATCGCGGCTTCCATCGCGCCGTGAAGCCGAAGGCGATCGACTGACGAACTCGGCGTCGCCGCGGACGGTTATGGCCCTTGTTCTTGCGGCGCGGGCATCGCGATCAGATCGGTGACGCCGGGATCGATGCCGCTCTGCTTCAGCAGCGTCGTCAGCTGGCCGCGATGGTGCGTCTGGTGATTGAACAGGTGAACGACCGCGAGCCAGAACGGCATCCGTCGCGGTTGCGGATTCGTGATGCCGGTATAGGCCAGCTCACCGGCGAAATGCGCCGGTGTCAGCGTCGCGACCCAGGCGGCGATCGCCGCGTCGGTGCGCTGCCGTTCGCTGCGCAGATCGGCGAAGTCGGCGTACAGCTGCTGATCGAGCGATGACACGCGAAACGGTACGCCGGTAAAGCGGCCGAGCCAGACGCGATCTGCGAGCAACAGATGATTGAGCGTGCCGTGAATCGACTTGAAGAACGCGCCGAGGTCTTCGCGGCGTCGCGCGTCGGGCAGCCGCGCGCACGCTTCGTACAGACGCTCGTTCATCCAGCGGTTGTACGCCGACATCGTTTGCACGTGGGTCATCAGGTCCATCGGTCGTCCTTCTGGTCGAGAATGCGCGCGCTGCCCAGTCTGCGGTCTTCTGGAAATCAATATTGTTCGTGAGTTTACTTCGAAGACGAGCCTAGAATCGGCGTCATCGATGGAAACACGGTAATCACGATAATGGCCGTAATCGAATCGCGGATCGATACCGCCCACCCGCAGTTCGCGCAGAACCGCCACGGCATGCTGAAGCTGATCGCCGAATGGCGTGCGATCGAAGCCAAGGGGCGCGCCGAGGAGGAGAGCAAGCGCGCGCGTTTTCATGAGCGCGGCCAGTTGCTGCCGCGCGAGCGCGTGCATCTGATGCTCGATCGCGGCTCGCCGTGGCTGGAACTGTCGACGCTCGCCGGCTACCGGATGCACGACGACAAGGACGGCTCGCTGGCCGGCGGCAACCAGATCGCCGGCATCGGTTACGTGTCCGGTGTGCGTTGCATCGTCGGCGCGTCGAATTCGGCGATCAAGGGCGGCACGATGACGCCGTGGGGCGTGCAGAAGGGTTTGCGCGTCCAGGAAATCGCGTTGCAGCAGAAGCTGCCGATGGTGTCGATGATCGAGTCCGGCGGCGCGAACCTGATGTATCAGGCCGAGCTGTTCATTCCCGGCGGCCGCACGTTCGCGAATCAGGCGCGCATGTCCGCCGCCGGCATTCCGCAGGTGACGGTCGTGCACGGCTCGTCGACGGCCGGCGGCGCGTATCTGCCGGGGTTGTCCGACATTGTGGTGATGGTGCGCAAGCGCGCGAAGGTGTTTCTCGCCGGGCCGCCGCTGCTGAAATCGGCGACCGGCGAGATCGCCGGCGAAGAGGATCTCGGCGGCGCCGACATGCACGCGCAGATCGCCGGCACGACTGAGTTCGTCGCCGAGAACGATGCCGACGGCATTCGCATCGCGCGCGAGGTCGTGCGCAACCTGAACTGGAATGCGCGGCGGCCGCGCGTCGAGCTGCTGCCGATCCGCGCGCCGCTGTACGACGTCGATGAATTGTGCGGCGTCGTGTCGCCGGATTACCGCAAGCCGTACGATTGCCGCGAAGTCATCGCGCGCCTCGTTGACGGCTCGGAATTCCTCGACTTCAAGACTGAGTACGACCAGCAGACGATCTGCGGTCGCGCGGTGATCCACGGCCACGCGGTCGGCATCGTTTCGAACAACGGGCCGATCACGACCAAGGGTGCGGCCAAGGCCGGCCAGTTCATCCAGCTGTGCTGCCAGTCGAACATTCCGATCATCTATCTGATGAACACGACCGGCTACATGGTCGGCACCGAGAGCGAGCAGGGCGGCATCGTCAAGCACGG
>DASSVA010000112.1:0-2567 GCA_035706385.1 Solimonas sp.
ACCAGCATGCCGGCCTCGATCTTCGAGAAATCGAGGATGTCATTGACGATGCCGAGCAGGTGATCGCCGCTGCTCGTGATGGTGGCAAGGCTGCGTCGCTGCGCCGTATCCAGTTGCGTATCACCGAGCAGTTCGGCAGTACCGAGGATGGCGTTCAGCGGCGTGCGAATCTCGTGGCTCATGTTGGCGAGAAAATCGCTCTTGGCCTGTGCCGCCGATTCGATCTCGCGCTGTGCGTGTTCGAGCAACACAACCTGCTGACGCCAGCGTGCGGCACCACGCGCAATCACGTACAGCAACAGGCTGGACATCAGTCCGGCGAGGCCGATCAGCCAGGGCATCAGGCGTTCTGTCGGCGTCTCGAATCCGGGATCGCTGCGAAAGCGCGCGGTCCACTGCCGACCCGGCATCTGCAAGGGCCGCACGACCTCGAATTCAGCAGGCGTACTCGCCGGCAGCGGCTGCGGCTCGCCGCTCGCGGTGTTGCCCGCCGTGGAGTACAACAGCATCGCCGGGTCGCTGCTGACGCCATCGAAAATCTCGAACGACAAGGGGCTGTCGCTGCCGCCGAGCAAACCATCCATGAACGCCTGCGCATGAAACGTGGCGCTGACCCAGGCCACCTGCCGGCCTTCGCGGTAGGCCGGCACATACGCAATGAACCCGATCCTCGTGCCGTGCGGTCCCAGTATCCGCAACCTCGGCGCGAGCACGCCGCCGTCCGTCGCCACCGCCGCTTCCAGCGATGCGCGACGGCCTGCGTCCTGCATCATGTCGATGCCGATCGCGCGCTCGCTGTCGGCGGTCAGTGGTTCGGTATAGAGCACCACCGCATGCACGTCGGGGGTGATCTTGTCGATCGGCGGCGGTGGCGCACGCAGGGCGAAGTCCCGCAGGATCAGCGGATTCGCAAAACCGGTGGTCGGCGCATGTCGCACGCGGTCGATGAATGCGTCGACTTCCGCCGACGTCACGCGCTCTGCGTAGGTCATGCCGCGGATGCCGGGGTATTTCTTCTTGAGCCGCAGTTGCGTGACGTAAAGGTGCCAGTCCTCGCGCGTCACCGTGGTCGAGGCTTCGATCAGTCCGCGTCCGCCGCGCAGGACCTGCATGTAGGTGTCCATGCGCTGCTCGATCGCCGATTCGATGCGCCGGACTTCGGCGTCGAAGCGCTGCTGCTGGTTCTGCGCGATCACGTGCCGCGTCTGCCAGAACAGCAGCAGGCTCGCCAGCAGCACCAGCGCCACCAGCGCCAGCGTCACCAGGCCGGTGCGTGCGACCTCAGAGCGCGACGCGGTCATCACTCAGACGCTGCACCAGTGCCGCATGGCGCGCCATCAAGCCGGCACCGAGTTCCAGTACCGTGTGCGCGTCACCAGCGGCAGCGGCCTGTTCGACCTGCATCCAGCGTTCGGCCAGCGTGCCGGCGCCAAGTTGCAGGCTGACGCCGCGCAAGGCGTGCGCGATGTGCCGCAGCGCGGACAGATCGCGGTCGTGGATCGCCTCTGCCAGACGCGACTGCTGCACCGGCAGATCATCAACCAGCGTGGCACGCAGCCGCTGCACGCCGTCGGCACCGAACAGCGTGCGCAGTTCGGTCCAGACAGCAGGATTGAAATCGTCCGGTTCCGTCGTGACGGGCGCACAGAATGGCGCGAGCGCCTCGCGCGTCAGCGGCTTGACGAGCACGGCATCGGCCCCGGCGTCGTGACAACTGCGGCGCAGTGCGCTGGAGTCCTGAGCGAGCATCGCCACCAGTTGCGGCTGCGCGCCGTACCGGCGGCGCGCGTCGTGGAGCATCTGCACGCCATCGTCGGCCGCGACGAGCACCAGCGACCAGTTCCTCGCCGGCGCCTGATCCGGTGCGATCGCCTGCGTGGGCGCAGGCAGGCCGAGCCGTTCGATGAGACGCGCCACGAGCCGCTGGGCGACACGGTCGGAGTCGATGACCAGAATGTTCATGCGCATGCATGGTAGAGCAAGCCCGCAGCAATCGGCGAAACCCCGCGGCGCGTGGTGCGGCCTGTGGAATAATGCGGGCCGCATCGTCCGTCACTCTCATCATCATGCCCTCGAACGCTTCTGCCCTGCGCAATCTCCGTCTGATCGTGATCGGCGCCGTGGCGCTGATGGGCGGGCTGATCGCGGCGATCTGGCTGCAGCAGCCGGCGACGGTCTCGCTGCAGTCCGGGACGCTGCTGCCGGCCCCTCGCCCGCTCGGCGATTTCCGCGCGATCGACCAGGACGGCCAGCCGTTCGGCCGCGAACAGTTCCAGGGCCACTGGACGCTGATCTTTCCGGGGTTCACGACCTGCCCGGACGTCTGCCCGACGACGCTCGCGCTGCTCAAGCAGGTCGACGACCGGCTCGGCGACGCCGCGCAGCGGTTGCGCGTCGATTTCCTGTCGGTCGATCCGGATCGCGATACGCCGGCGCGGCTCAAGCAGTACGTGCACGCGTTCGATCCGCATTTCACGGCGATGACCGCGGCCGAACCCGAACTGCAGAATCTGGCGCGGATGCTCGGCGTCGCCTATGCGAAAGTGCCGGGCAAGACGCCGGACGAT
>DASSVA010000113.1:0-8058 GCA_035706385.1 Solimonas sp.
TGCAGTTCGTCGCAGACGCGCGTCAGATTGGTCGGCCGTTCGCCGGTCGCGCGCGCGAGTTCGCTGGCGCTGACGCCCTCGCTGCCGGCGCCGAACAGCACCATCAGCACCGAATAGCTGACGTAACTCAGGTCGTGCGCCTTGAGCACCGCGTTGCTGAGTTCCTGCGCGCGCTTGTGCGCATGCAGCATCAGGCGCACGGCGAGCAGGCGATCGTACGGCAGTTCCGGCAGCCGCTCGCGGACGCCGCCCAGCGCGCGTTCGATCGCCAACTGGCGCGGATGCTTTGCGCCGCTCATGGCGTTTGCATATCGCCGGCCGGCGGCAGGCCGCCGCCGAGCGCCGCGATCAGCCGCGCGTGTGCGGCGAGCCGCTGCAGGCGCAGGCCGCTCGCGCGATCGCGCTGCGCGAGCAGCGTCGATTCGGCGTTCAGCACGTTGAGGTAATCGGTCAGGCCGGCGCGATAGCCGCGCAGCGCGAGATCATGCGCGCGTTGCGCGCTGGCGAGCGCCGCGTCGATCTGCGCCTGCTGCTTTTCCAGGCCGCGGATCGTCGTCACCTGGTCGGCGATCTGCTGCAGCGCGCGGACCAGCGTTTCGTCGTATTCGCCGACGGCCTCGTCGTATTGCGCCGAACGCGCGTCGAGATTCGCGCGCAGCCGGCCGCCTTCGAAGATCGGCAGCGAAATCGCCGGACCGACGTTCGCCGCCAGCGCGTCGTCGTTGAGGAAATGATAGAAGCCGAGCGACTGCAGGCCGACCGCGGCGACCAGGTCGATGTTCGGATAGAAACGCGCGCGCGCGACCTTGATCGCCTGTGCGGCGGCTTCGAGCCGCCAGCGCCGCATCGCGATGTCCGGACGGCGGCCGAGCAGTTCGGCCGGCAGATGGCTCGGCAGCAGGCTCGCTTCCGGCAGCGTCAGCCGCGGCGGCGTCAGCGCATCGCCGGCGCCCGGCCCCTGGCCGCTGAGCGCCGCGAGCTGGTGATGCAGGATTTCGATCTGCTGATCGACGGCGTCGATTTCGGCCTGCGCGACCGGCACGCCGCTTTGCGCCTGCGCGAGTTCCAGTTCGGTACCGATGCCGGCAGCGAGCCGTTGGCGCGCGATGTCGACGAGCTGCCGGCGGTTCTTCAGGTCCTCGCCGAGCACCGCGCGGCGCTCGTGCTGCAACGCGAGCTGCGCATACGCCTGCACGATGTCGCTCTGCAGGCTCAGCCGCGCGGCCTGTTCGGCGGCGGCGCTCGCCCGCGCACCGGCCTTCGCGGCGTCGAGCGCCGCGGCGTCGCCGCCCCAGAGATCGAGCGTGTAGCGCAAATCGACGGCCGCGTCGTTGCTCCACCAGAAATCGCCGGCATACGGCGGCGGAATGAAGCTGCGCCGCGTGAACAGCGTGTCCTGTGCCGACGCCCTGGCGTCGACGCTCGGCAGCGTATCGGCATGCGCGGCGCCGGTCTGCGCGAGCGCGAGCCGCACGCGGCCGCGGGCGACGCGCAGATCCGGGCTGCCCGACATCGCGGCATCGATCAGCTGGTCGAGCTGCGGATCGCCGAACGCCTGCCACCAGCGCTGCGTCGGCCATGCCGCATCGGCGGCTTCCTGCGCGAGTTGCGCGCCGCCGGCCAGCGCGGATGCGTCAACCGGCGCGGCGTCGGGCGCGATCCCGCGCGTGCTCGCGCACGCGGCGAGGCCGGCGAGCATTGCCAGCAGCAGCGCGGCGGCGAACGCACGCGGCGTGCACGCCTTCATTTCATGAATACCATAAATGGATATTTCATAAATGAAGTATATGGTCGGAAAAATGCCCGCGCAAGGCGGGCGTCGGAATGTGTCGCGTCGAGATGCCGGAATGCGAATCCCGTCCGGCGGCATGAATGACTCACGTCATGCCCGCGCAAGCGGGAATTCACGTTTGTACTTCAGCTCTCGAGCCCTGGATGCCCGCCTTCGCGGGCATGACGGAATGATGGTGGTTGCTACACCGTCTCGCCGAGGCCGCTGTGCCGCAGCAGCGCGTCGATGCTCGGCTTGCGGCCGCGGAATTTGATGAACAGGTCCATCGCTTCCTTCGAGCCGCCCTGCGCGAGGATCGTGTCGCGGAAGCGCTGGCCGATCTCCGGCGCGAACTGGTTTTCCTCGAACGCCGCGAACGCGTCGGCCGACAGCACCTCCGCCCATTTGTAACTGTAGTAACCGGCCGCGTAACCGCCGGCGAAGATGTGGCTGAAGCTCCACGGCATGCGGTTGAACGCCGGCGGCTTGGCAACCGCGACTTCGTCGCGCACGCGGTCCAGCAGATCGAGCACACGCGCGCCGTTTTCGAATGTCGCGGCCGGATCGAAATCGCGATGCAGACGCAGATCGAACAGCGCGAATTCGAGCTGGCGCACGGTCGCCAGACCGGCGTGGAAGCGGCGCGACTGGCGCAGCTTGGTCAGCAGTTCTTCCGGCATCGTCGCGCCGGTCTGCCAGTGCTTCGCGAAATTCTTCAGCGTCATCGGGTCGTAACACCAGTTCTCCATGAACTGGCTCGGCAGCTCGACGGCGTCCCAGGCGACGCCGTGAATGCCGGCGACCGCGGCTTCGTCGACGCGCGTCAGCAGATGATGCAGGCCGTGGCCGAATTCGTGGAACAGCGTGACGACTTCGTCGTGCGTCAGCAGCGCGGGCTTGCCGGCGAGCGGCGGCGTGAAATTGCAGGTCAGGTAGGCGACCGGCTGCTGCAGGCCCTGCGCGGTACGGCGACGGTTGATGCACTCGTCCATCCACGCGCCCGAGCGCTTGTCGGCGCGCGCGTACGGATCGAGATAGAACAGCCCGAACGGCACGCCTTCGCCGTCCTTGAGCACGTAAGTGCTGACGTCGGCATGCCAGGTCTCGATGTTGTCGACCTGTTCGATCGTCACGCCGTACAGCTGGTAGACGACGTCGAACATGCCGCGCACGACCTTGTCGAACGCGAAATACGGGCGCAGTTCCTCGTCGGACAGGCCGAGCTTGCGTTCCTTCAGTTTCTCCGCGTAATAGGCGGCGTCCCACGGCGCGAAGTCGGTGATGCCGTCGCGCTCGCGGGCGAACGCCTTCAGCTCGTCGAGATCGGCCTGCGCGGCGGGCTTGGCGCGCCGCGCGAGATCGACGAGGAAGCTTTCGACCTCGTCGGGCGATTCGGCCATCTTGGTCGCCAGCGACAGCTCCGCGTAGTTCGCGTAGCCGAGCAGCAGCGCCATCTCGTGACGCAGCGCGAGGATTTCCTCCATCAGCGGGCCGTTGTCGAACTGGCCGGCCTGCGGGCCGCGGTCGGATGCGCGCGTCGCGAACGCCTCGTAGATCTCGCGGCGCAGTTCGCGGTGGTCGGCGTAGCTGATGACGGCGTCGTAGCTCGGGAAGTCGAGCGTCAGCCAGAAGCCGTCGAGGTCCTTCGCCTTCGCGCGCTCGCGCGCGGCGAATCGGGCTTCGTCGGTCATGCCGGCGAGCAGCGTTTCGTCGGTGACGTGCCTGCCCCAGGCCTGGATCGCGTCCATCAGGTTTTCTTCGAACTTCGTCTGCAGTTCGGAGAGGCGCAGCGAGATGTCCTTGTAGCGCGCTTTCTGCTCGGCTGGCAGCGCGATACCGGACAGGCGGAAGTCGCGCAGCGCGTCGGCGATCACCTTGCGGCGCACGCCGTCGTAGGTCTGGTATTCGGCCGACGCGGCGAGCGCCTCGTACGCGCGGAACAGCGGCTCGGACTGCGAAACCTCGACGCCGTATTCGGTCAGCTTCGGCAGGCAGGCGTTGTACGCCTTGCGCCAGTCGGCAGTCGACATGACGCTGAACAGGTGCGAGACCGGACCCCAGGCGCGCTGGATGCGGTCGCTCATGTCTTCCTGCGGTTCGATCAGCGAATCCCAGGTCGGCGCCGCGTCGCTCGCCAGCAGTTTCTGCAAATCGGCGCGGTTCTGCGCGAGCACTTCGTCGAGCGCGGCTTCGGCGTGTTCGGGCCGGATCGTGGCGAAGGCGGGCAGCGGCTGCGCGATCGCGTCGCGTAACAGGGGGTTTTGCATGGCGGTCGGTGACGGCGGAACGGGCGGTTATTCTGGGGACCGTCTCCGGCCATTTCGAGGACCGCTCCGGCAGACGGTTGAAATCGCGGCATATTTGGGGCCGCGCCGGCGTCGCGGACCGGCCGGACGGACAGCCGTCGTGCCAAGCGAGGGGCGGTTGCAGCCGCATCGCCGCTTCGGCGCGACCTGCAGCGAAGCTTCCGGAATCCGCTCGCGCCGAAGCGGTGTTGCTACAGGTGGATGCCGCGCTGCACGAGCAGCCAGGCTGCGGCCAGACCGCCGAGCAGCGCGGCGCCGAACAGCGCGAGCGCCCCGCGTCGCAGCCGCCGCACGAGCTGCGCCTGCGATCGTGTCGAGATCAGGAAGCGGCGGCCGTCGGACGGTTTGCACAGCACGTGCAGATCCGGTTGCACGCTGCGTTCGAGCTGGTCGGCGCGGACTTGCGCCAGTGCCGCCGCGCGCGCCGCGTCCCATTCGCCGACGTCGATTTCGCCGTCGCCGTTGGTGTCGAAGCGGCGCAGCAACTCGCGGCGATCGCGCTTCCATTCGTGCAGCAGTTCGCGCAGGTCGCCGGCTTCATCCTCGCTGAGCACGCTGGTCTGGCTGCGGAACTGGCCGAGCGCATAGAGCGGATCGCCGATGCAGATCAGTTCCTCGGTGTAGCGGTAGTCGCCGAAATCGAACCACGGCGAGCGCTCGGGAATTTCGATCGGCCGTGGCATGCCGCCGCGCCAGCGACGCTTCAGGCTCGGCACTGTCTGCGCGCCATACGGATCGACGATGCATTCGCCGCTGTCGTCGGCGAGCACGAACAGTTCGTCGGAACAGGCTTTCTCGATCACGCGCCATTCGCGGCGTTCGCGGCCGCCGAGCGTGCTGCTCTCGCGGTGCTCGATCACATAGCGCCACCACGCGCAGCGCGCGCGCGACAGCGGCGAGACGATGTCCGGCCCCGGCATCAGTCGCGCGAAGCCTTCAAGCTCGACATGGCCCTGCGCCGCCGAGCGCACGCGCGAGGTCGGCGTGTCCTGCATCAGGCGCGTTTCGCGCAGGCGGCGGAATGCGAACACGAAGCTCAGCAGCGCGCCGCCGCCGAGCACGCCGACGATCGTCCAGAACGTCCCCGGTTTCGCCGCGGCGATGCCGTGGCCGAGTTCGCTCAGCATCGCGATGCCGCGCCGGCCTTAGTGGCTGAACAGCGCGCGCAGGTCGACGTCCGCGGTTTCCTCGGTGCTGAAATGCAGCAATTCCGCCGGCTTGAACGCGAACAGGCGCGCGACGATCACGTCCGGAAACTGTTCGATGCGCACGTTGTTGAGGTTGACGGTCTCGTTGTAGAACTCGCGCCGGTCGGCGATCGCGTTCTCGAGGCCGGTGATGCGGCCGAGCAGTTGCTGGATCGACTGGTTGGCTTTCAGCTCCGGATACGCCTCGACGGTCGCGGTGATCGAGCCGAGTCCGCCGCGCAGCACGCCCTCGGCGCGGCCGACCGCCTTCACGTCGCCGGCCTCGCGCGCCTGCTGCGAACCGGCGCGCGCCGCCATGATCTTCTCCAGCGCCGATTTCTCGAACTGCATGTACTGCTTGCAGGTCTCGACCAGTTTCGGCAGTTCGTCGTGACGCTGCTTGAGCAGCACGTCGATGTTGCTCCAGGCCTTGCCGATCGCGTGTTTCAGGTTCACCAGGCCGTTGTAGACGATGATGCCGTAAGCGAGCACGGCCAGAACGACCGCGAGCCAGATGAAGGCGAGCAACATGTTTCCCCCCAAGGAAAGCCGAACGCGCAAAGGATGCGGGAATTCAGGCGCGCACGCTACCATATGCGCCTTCGTGCAACCGATCGAGATCATGATCCGAATGCTCAAGCTGGCTGCCGCGTCGCTGATGGCGCTGATCGCGCTCGGCGCCTGCACCTCGCGCGCCGTCCTCAACGACCTGACCACGGACCAAGGCTACACGCTGACCGCCGACGTTCCGTACGATCGCGCCAACAAGCTGACGCTCGACGTCTACAGCCCGCACAACGTGCAGAACGCGCCGGTCGTCGTGTTCTTCTTCGGCGGCCGCTGGCAGCAGGGCGACAAATCGCAGTACAAGTTCGTCGGCCAGGCGCTCGCCGCGCAGGGCTTCCTCGCGATCATCCCGAACTACCGCCTGTATCCGCAGGTCCGTTTCCCGGACTTCGTGAAAGACGGCGCCAATGCCGTGAAGTGGGCGCGCGACAACGCCGCACAATACGGCGGCAGCGCCGGCAAGCTGTTCGTGATGGGCCATTCGTCCGGCGCGCATATCGCCGCGATGCTCGCGCTCGACGAGGAATTCCTGAAAGGCGTCGGCGGTTCGCGCAGCTGGTTGCGCGGCATGATCGGCCTCGCCGGTCCGTACGACTTCATGCCGATCACCGCGCCGGACCTGCGCGACATCTTCAGCCCGGTCGAGCGCTTCCCGTACAGCCAGCCGATCTTCTTCGTCGACGGCCAGAACCCGCCGCTGTTCCTCGTCCACGGCGAGGACGACGAGATCATCGACGTCGCCAACACGCGCAAGCTCGCGCAGGCGGTGTCGAAGGCCGGCGGCCCGGTCGAGACGCTGATCTATCCGAAGCTCTCGCATGACATGGCGATCGGTTCGTTCGCGTCCGTGCTCAACAAGCGCTACGACGTGCTCAGCCAGGTCGCCGATTTCATCCGCCGCAAGTCCGCCGCCGGCGCGAACGTGCGGCCGGGCGCGATCCGCGCCGCGCCGCTGACGCAGGAGACGGCGCCGGCCGACGGCCAGGTGTTCACCGACTCGATCGAAGAAACGCCGCCGGCGCCGGTGCAGCAGTAGGCCGCCCCTCGCCAGGAATCACGCTGCGGCCGCGCCGCATACCGCATACCGGAGACCGAAGTGACCCGTAAACTCGTGCTGCTGCGCCACGGCCAGAGCCAGTGGAATCTCGACAACCGCTTCACCGGCTGGGTCGATGTCGACATCACCGAAGCCGGCCGCAAGGAAGCCGTCGCCGCCGGCAAGCTGATGCGCGACGAAGGCCTGATGTTCGACGTCGCGCATACCTCGGTGCTCAAGCGCGCGATCCGCACCAACTTCACCGCGCTCGATGAGATGGACCAGCTGTGGGTGCCGGTCTGCAAGAGCTGGCGCCTGAACGAGCGCCATTACGGCGCGCTGCAGGGACTCGACAAGGCCGAGACCGCCGCCAAGCATGGCGACGCGCAGGTCAAGATCTGGCGTCGCTCGTACGACATCCCGCCGCCGCCGATGGCCGACAACGACGGCGGTCATCCGAAGTTCGACCGCCGCTACATGAAGCTCGACGAGCACGCGCTGCCCGCCACCGAATCGCTGAAGACCACGCTCGAGCGCGTGCTGCCGTACTGGCACGACGCGATCGCGCCGCAGCTCAAGAGCGGCAAGACCGTGCTCGTCACCGCGCACGGCAACTCGCTGCGCGCGCTGTACAAGTACCTCAACAAGATTTCCGACGACGCGATCCTCGAACTCAACATCCCGACCGGCATCCCGCTGCTGTTCGACCTGCACGAAGACCTGCGCGTGAAGTCGTATCGCTATCTCGGCGACGCCGAAGCCGCGAAGAAAGCCGCCGAAGCGGTCGCCAATCAGGCGAAGACGCGCAGCTGAGCGCGCAAAGCAAAAAGCCCGCACGATCGCGGGCTTTTTTGTTGCGGCTGGAATCGGCGTTAAGACGGCTGCTCGGTGAACGTCGGGTTCCGCCGCAAGCGGCTAACCCGATCTACGTGAACTAGAGAGTGTGGCTCGTAGGTTGGGGTGAGCTTGCGAACCCCAACGTGGCCAGGTCCGCAGGATGGATAAAGCGCAGCGAAATCCGTCATGCGTGGCTCGAACGGAGCGACGAAAAGGCCCGCACGATGTTGCGGGCCTTTTGCTTTTCCGACATTCAGCCGCGCAGCTTGCGAACGATTCCGGTGACGATCACGAGGCTCGCGAGCACGCAGACGATGAATGGACCGGCCGGCAGATCGAACGGAACCGACAGCC
>DASSVA010000114.1:0-8570 GCA_035706385.1 Solimonas sp.
CGATGCCTCGCGCGCCGTCGGCGGGCTGCTGCCGGTGCTGGGCGGCGCGGATACCAACAAGAGTCACGGCATCACCCAGGAACTGCGCGCGGTCTCGGCGCCCGGCGACTCGCCGTGGAAATGGCTGGCCGGCGCGTTCTACTACCGGAACCGTCTCTACGACTGCGCCAATGTCGGCGCGCTCGCCAACCTGCCGACGCTGCCGATCCAGATTCCGGGTCTGCTCAACGGCGTGCTGCCGAATCCCTGTCCCGGCAACGTCGCCAAGCTCGGCGACCAGCTGACGATCGGTGAACTGAAAGGCGACATCGAGCTGCAGGAAAAGGCGCTGTTCGGCGAGCTCACGCGCGAACTCGGCGAATACTGGGAAGTCACGCTCGGCGCGCGCGCTTACTGGATCGAGTCGGGTGGCGATGTCACGACGGCCGGCGCGCTCTATGCCACGCAGAACAACCTGATGGAAGTCTCGCGCGCGAACAGCGTCAGCGAACATGGCATCAGCCCCAAGGCTTCGATCGTGTTCGCGCCGACCGACACGGTGCGCAGCTATTTCACCGTCTCGCGCGGCTTCCGCTTCGGCGGTCCGCAAATCGGCGCTTCGATCCCGGGCCACGACGTGCCGGAAGTCTACAAATCCGATGTGCTGTGGAACTACGAGCTGGGTTTGCGCAGCGACTGGCTGGAGCGCTCGCTGCGTATCGATATCTCCGCGTATCACATCGACTGGAAGAACCCGCAGGTGTTCCAGGTCGCCAATATCGGCAACCTGATCGCGACCAATTTCATCGACAACGTCGGTGCCGCGCGCGGCGACGGCGTGGAGCTGGCGATGCGTTATCTGCCGCGCTTCGCGCGCGGCCTGTCGCTGGACGTTTCGGTGGCCTGGAACCGGACGGTGACGACGGAATCGTTCGATTCGTCGACCGGCGTCGTCGTGCCGAAAGGCTCGCCGTGGCCGCTGTCGCCGCGCTGGCAGACGGCGACCACGCTGGCCTACGCGCAGCCGATCAGGGACTGGCTGCTCGGCGCGTCGCTGCGCCACGTATTCATGGACCATGCGTGCAACACGATCGAGTGCACGGCGCAGGTCTTCGACTACCACACGCTCGATCTGAACGTGTTCGCGTCCGGCCCCGAAGGCAGCTGGTGGCCGCAGCTCAGCGTGACGCTCAACAACCTCACCGACGAGCGCGGCATCGGCAACGTCACCACCAATCCGTTCCCGGCCGGCGACACCGTCACGTACATCGCGCCGCGCGCGCTGGTCGTGCGCGTCAGCGGCAGTTTCTAGCCGGCTTCCCGATCACGCGAGTACCGGAGACGCATGACTCATGGCTGCATCCGAATCAGGAATCAAGCTGGACGCGGACGATTACGCCGCCGCCGCGCGATTGATCGAGGCGAATCTGTCGGCGCTGATCCGCAACGCCGACGTCAACCCGAACTGGCTCGGCGACACCGGCCGCTTCTGGTATCAGCGGCAAGTTGCCGACGGTTCGCCCGAGAGTCTGCAGTTCGTCGTCGTCGATGCGGACACGGGCAGCCGCCGGCCGGCGTTCGACCACGCCGCCGTCGCGGCGGCGCTGAACGAAGCGCTGACACCGGCAACGCCGCTGACCGCCGACAAGCTCGGTCTGCAGCATCCCTGTCTGACGCCGGACGGGCGGACGCTGACCGCGCGGGTCGACGCCAGACGGGTGACGGTCGACCTGCAGCGTCATTCGGTCGAAACCGCCGATCCGCAGCCGCCGAAAGCCGGCGTGCTGCTGTCGCCGAGCGGCGCGCATGGCGTGAAGCGCGATGGCGACGATCTCGTTCTGATCGATTGCGTCACCGGTCGCGAGCACCGGCTGACCGACGACGGCGAACCGTATTTCAGCTACGGCAAGCTGCCCGACAGCAGCCTGCAGGCGATTCCGCTGAAGAAAAGCGGCGTCGCGCTGCCGCCATACGGCGCGGCTTTTTCCCCGGACGGCCGTTTCCTGATCTGCCCGCGGCTCGACGAGCGGCGGGTCGGCGTCGACCCGTTCATCGAGCACGTGCCGACCGATGGCTCGCTGCGGCCGGTCGTTCACGCGTTGCGCCGTCCGTTCACCGGCGATCAGGCACAGATCGACATCGATTGGTTCGTGTTCGACCTGAACACGGGCACGCGCACCCGGCTGCAACTGCCGATCGGCTGCGCGCCGGCGGCGATGCTCGGCAACGGCATCGTCGGCTGGTCGCTGGAACGCCGCCAGGTGTTCATGCTCGCGACGACGGCGGCTTCCGCGCGCGGCGCGCTGCTGCGGGCGGACCTGCTGACCGGCACGGTGAGCGCCGTGATCGACGAGCCGGCGGCGACGTGTCGTTATGAGCCGAACACCTTGATGTACAACCTGCCGAACGTGTATGTCATCGGCGACGGCGCGGAAGTCATCTGGTATTCCGACCGTTCCGGCTGGGGCCATCTGTATCGCTACGACGCGCAGTCCGGCGAACTGCTGGGCCGGATCACGAGCGGCGCGTGGATGGTCTTCGACATCCATCACATCGACGAAGAGCGGCGTGCGCTCTATTTCACCGCGGGCGGGCGCGAGGTGGGCGTCGATCCGTATTACCGCCATCTGCATCGCGTCGGTTTCGACGGCGCGGCGCTGACGCTGCTGACCGGCGACGCTCTGCATTCGGATCATCTGTTCGCGCCGAATGCGGCGCCGCTGTTCAGGATGCTGTTCGGCGTTCCCGGCGCGGCCGAGAAGATCCGCCCGCAGGCCGGCGTATTCATCGACACGTATTCGACCGTCGATACCGCACCGGTCACGGTGCTGCGCTCGCTGGGCGACGGATCGGCGATCGCCGAGCTGGAACGTGCGGACGTGTCCGCTCTGCTCGAAGCCGGCTACGTGCCGCCGTCCCGGCAGCTGCTCAAGGCGGACGACGGCGAGACTGACATCCCGGTCGTGTATTACCCGCCGGTCGACATCGCCGGCGATCGCGCGCATCCGGTCATCGACGCCTGTTACGGCGGCCCGCAGGTGTATGTCGCGCCGCGCGCGTTCGTCGAGGCGGCGACGGCGTCGAATCCGACGAATCGCATGGCGCTGGCGCGACTCGGCTTCGGGATCGCCGTGGTCGACGGACGCGGCACGCCGGGCCGCGGCAATGCATTTCGCGACGCGGGCTTTCCGAAATTCACCGAAGTCGGCATTCGGGATCATGTCGCGGCGATCACGCAACTCGCCGCGCAAAAGCCCGAGCTCGATCTTCGCCGCGTCGGCATCCATGGCTGGTCGTGGGGCGGCACGTTCAGCGCGCAGGCCATCCTGACGCGCGGCGATTTCTATTCGGTCTGCGTGACCGGTGCCGGTGTCTACGATTACGCGGCGCTCTATCCGGGCTTCGAGTCGTCGATCGGCATGCCGGTCTACGCCGACGGCCGCAACCATCCCGCGAATCCGGCCGGGAAGCCGGCATCGTGGGAGGCGCTCGACATCACGAAGATGGTCGACGGTCTGACGGGGAAGATCATGATCGTCTGGGGCGATGCCGACGAGAACGTGCCGCCGTTGCAGGCGTATCGCCTGATCGAGGCGTTGACGATGGCGAACAAGCCGTACGACGCGCTGATACTGCCGAACAAGACGCATCCGACGGCCAGCCAATCGCTCAATCCGTATACCGCGGTCCGCACCTGGGATTATTTCGTGACGCATCTGATGGCGCGGCCTGCGCCCGTCGCGCAGCCGTTCCGGATCGCGCCGCGCCGGGTCATGCAGTAACGGTTCGAATCTCCAAACGACACCCATGACCGACATTTCGCTGATAGAACCGCCGATCCGCTCGATGACGCTGGCGGATGGCCGGCGACTCACCTGGCAGGAATTCGGCGTGCCGGACGCCAGGCCCGTGCTGTACTTCCACGGCGGCGGCAGCTTCAGCCTGGAGGCGGGCATCTTCCACCGCGAGGCCGTGCACAGAGGCATCCACCTGATCGCCACCAACCGGCCGGGCGCCGAAGGTTCGAGCCTCTGTCCCGGCCGCCCGGTCGCGGCTTATGCGAACGATCTGCGCGAGCTGCTCGATCATCTGAAGATCGAAAAATTCGCGTGCCTGGGCGAATCCAACGGCGGCCTCGTCACGATGGCCGTCGCCGCGACGCTGGCGGATCGCGTACTCGGCGCCATTCCGATCAATCCCACCGTGCCGTGGTTCGATCCGGTCGCGAGGAGCGTGTCCTCCAGGGCCGTGGCGTGGGGCTATCGCCTGATGAAGTGGTGGCCGTCGCTGCTCGTCAGGGCCGCGCCGCTCGGCGTCGCCCACGCGTACCGGCGCAGATCGGAAGCTGTCCGGGATGACGGCGGGTTCAACGTGCGCGATCTGGCCGGTCCGCCGCCCGGAACCGAGCCCGATGTCGCGGAATTGCAATGGCATGTGATGACGCAGTCGTCGAAGCACGCGGCCCTCATGCCCGAACTGGCGTGGGCGTCTTCGGACTGGGGCTTCGACCATTACGCGATCCCCGTGCCGCTGGATTTCTTCTGCGGCGTGCACGATGCCCAGGCGCCGTTCGCACTCGTGCTCGCAGACCGCAACCCGGATGCGCGCTTTCATTATTTCCGCTACGGCCATCACGGCTTTTCTCATCCGGATGCCCGACGCCGCATCTTCGACATGATGTCCCACTACTTCGAGTGACGATCCGATGAGTATCAAGATCCTGAAGAACTGCCTCATTTTCGACGGCCGCGACGAGGCGCTGATCGAGAACGGCAGCATCGTCATCGAGAACGACCGAATCCGCGAAGTCGCCGGCGGCGACGTGAAGATCGACGGCGCGGCGGTCGTCGACATCGGTGGCCGCTTCGTGATGCCGGGCCTGCTGGACATTCATTTTCACGTCTACAGCATCTCGTTCGACATGCATCGGGTCGACAGCATGACGATGCCGTTGAAGGTCGCCCACGCCGCGCGCCTGCTGAAGGGGACGCTGCATCGCGGCTATACGACGGTGCGTGACCCGGGCGGCGGCGAGATCGGTCTGCATCTGGCGATCAGCCAGGGCCTGATGGAAGGCCCGCGCCTGTACTACGGCGGCAAGGCGCTGTCGCAGACCGGCGGGCACGGCGACATGCGCCCCGCGCATCATCTCGACAGCCCCTGCGGCTGCGGCGCCAACGGTACGTTCACCGAGGTCGTCGACGGCGTCGATGCGATCCGCAAGTTCTGCCGCAACGAGCTGCGCAAAGGCGCCGATCACATCAAGGTCTTCATCTCCGGCGGCGTCTCATCGCCGACCGATCCGATCTGGATGCCGCAGTACACCGACGAGGAGATCGCAGCGGCCGTTCACGAGGCCGGCACGCGCCGCAAATACGTGGTCGCGCATTGTCATACCGACGACGGCGCGCGCCGCTGCCTGAGAACCGGCGTCCGCTCGATCGACCATTGCACGATCATCACGGAAGAAACCGCGCAGCTGATTGCCGCCGCCGACGGCAAGGCTTTCGCCGTGCCGACGATCGCCGTGCAGGAGCAGATCATGCGACATGGTCCCGAGCTCGGCCTGTTCGGCGAAAGCCTCGAGAAGATCAAGGTGGCGCACGCCGCGGCGTACCGGTCGATGGAGTATCTGCACCGGGCCGGCGCCCGGCTCGGCATGGGCACCGACCTGTTCGAAGAGCGCTTCCACCCGATGCAGAATCAGGAATTCAGTTTCCGCGCGGACATCTTCAAGCCGATCGATCTGCTGCGTTCGGCGACCAGCGTCAATGCGGAGATCATGCAGAAAAGCGGACTGGTCGGCAGCATCGAGCCGGGCGCCTACGCGGACGTCATCGCCATCGACGCAAATCCGCTCAAGGACATTCACGTCATGGCCCGCCCGGACCAACACTTCTCGATGATCATGAAAGGCGGCGAATACGTGCGGAACCGTTTGTAGCGGTAACGCCGCCGTGCAGATCGCTTTCAGTCCAACAGCCGATCGAGCATCCAGATCCGGTCGCGGCCCCAGGTCGTGAAATCGCCGAGGCGGAAACTCGGCACGCCCCACAAGCCGGCCGCGAACAGCGCTTCGCGATGCGCTTCCGCGGTTTTCGTATCGAAGCCGGCCGCGAGTTTTTTCTGCGCGACGTGCCAGTCGAGGCCGCAGCGCTCGAGCACGCTGCGCAGCACGTCGTCGCGCGTCGCATCGAGCCCTTCGGCCCAGACGGTCTGGCCGGCGACCGCGCAGTAGCGCAACTGCGTGTCGGCGTCGGCGTCATATGGATAAATCGTCAGCAGGCGCAGCACACCGTCGCCGACCGGATCGTGGATGCGGCCGAACGCGATTCCCAACCGATCGGCGCAGCGCTTGACGTCGCGGACGATGTAGAGCCGCTTGATGCGCGGCACCGGCAGGCCGCGCATCACCATCGGCAGGACCGGACGGATCTGCAGATTCGCGTAGCCGCCCTGCTGGCGACGGCGCAGCAGTTCGACGGCGGCGAGATACGAATACGGACTGCGGAAGCTGTACCAGAACTCCAGCGGCGTACCGGGCGCGGCGGCCGGTTCGGCGAGTTTGCCCGGATCGAAATTCGTCAGCGGCGCGTCGTCTTGCAGTGCGCGGTCGGCGTGCAGCCGCGCCGCGAGCAGATCGAGCCGGTCGAGCGCCCAGAACCATTCGCCGCGGTATTGCCACATCGCCGGCAGATAGTGGCCGAGCCTGCGGCGACGCGCGGCATTGGCGGCGAGCGTTGTTTCGGCGTTGCGCATCGCGGCGGCATCGGCGGTCAGCGGTTTGCCGGCGGCGATCGCGGCGAGGCATTCGCTCGCGGTTTGCAGCAGGCGTTCGGTGTCGCCGGCCGCGCACAGGCGCGCGGCGAACGCGGCGCGCTGTTCGGGCGGGATGGCGATCGGCGCGCGCAGCTTGTGGCAGGGCGCGATCCGCGCGGCGTCGCGCGCGGCGAATGCGCGCTGGCGTGCTTCCTCGGGATAGGTCGCGGCGTCCGGCGCGGCGACGACGCGAATGCGCAGCGGGATTTTCAGGCGCGGCAGCAGTTTGCGGGCGAGCGCGGCGCATAGCTGCGAATGCGGATCGCCGGCTTCGTAATACAGCTCCAGTTCGCGGCCGGCGCGCAGTCGCGCGAGCGGATCGCGCGAGCCGGCGATGCGCTCGGCGACGCGCGACTTGAAGCTCGGCGGCAGGCCGGCGGCGGGCAGGATCAGCGTTTGTGTCATGACGGACATCCTGTGGCGATACGGCGCTTGACCGCGCCTCGGCGTTAAGTTTACATACTGTCAAATTCAACGACGAGCCGCTTGCGGCGGGCGGGGTGGGCGATGGCGGAGCGCGCGATCCGACTGTATACGGCACCGACGCCGAACGGCTGGAAGGTGTCGGTGGCGCTGGAGGAGCTCGGCCTGCCGTACGAGGCGAAGCTCGTCAACCTGCTCGCCGGCGAACAGAAGCAGCCGGCATTCCTCAAGCTCAATCCGAACGGGCGGATTCCGGTGATCCATGATCCGGACGGCCCGAACGGCGAACTGGTGCTGTTCGAGTCCGGCGCGATCCTGATGTATCTGGCCGAGAAGACCGGCCGGCTGCTGCCGCGCGATCCGGTCGCGCGGCTGCTGGCGATCCAGTGGCTGATGTTCCAGATGGGCGGCGTCGGACCGATGATGGGGCAGGCGAACGTGTTCTTCCGCTACCTGCCCGAGAAGATTCCGACCGCGATCGCGCGTTATCAGAACGAATGCCGGCGTCTGTTCGAAGTGCTCGACACGCGTCTGGCCGAAGCCGAATGGCTGGCCGGCAGCGAGTACTCGATCGCCGACATCGCCAACTGGTGCTGGGTACGCACGTACAAATGGTCGGGCGCGTCGATCGACGGTCTGCCGCACCTGCGGCGCTGGCTCGATGCGCTGAAGCAGCGGCCGGCCTGCCAGAAAGGCATCACCGTGCCGGTCGAGCTGTCGAATCCCGGCGACGACGCAAACAAGGACGAAGCTTTCGCCAACGCTGCAAGAACCCTGGTGCAACGATGAACACTGCCATGAATCCGATCACGACGACCGCCGCGCAGCGCATCGCGCGCCGCGCGCTCGCGCTCTATGCGATTTCGCTCGGCCTCGCCGGCGTCGCGTTTCTCGCGCTCGGCGCCGCGCGTCTGCTCGGCGTGCCGATCGCGCTGCCGTTCGACAGCTACACCTGGTATGCGATCACGTTCATCGGCTGCCTGATGGTCGGTCTGGCGCTGATCGTCGGCAATGCGCTGGCCGGCGCGAGCGAACGCGGTTATCTGCAGTCGGCGGTCATCACGCTGCTGCTGTTCATCGCGATGCGCGTCGCATTCTTCGCTTGCGATGCGACGCTGCGCGAGGTCGCGGCGCCGCTGCTGATCGGCGAGATCGTACTGTTCTCGGCGACGGCGCTGGTGTTCGTGCTGCTGAGAGCGCGCCTGTGAGCAAGCCGTACGTGCTGCACGGCTGGCACCTGTCGTATTTCAGCGGCAAGACGCGCGCATACCTGCGCTACAAGAACGTGCCGTTCGTTGATCACGCGGTCGATGCGGTCACGCTGATGCGACGGATTCCGGCGAAGACCG